>NZ_CP058306.1:2400000-2700000 GCF_013389595.1 Flavobacterium sp. I3-2 | reverse complement strand
TGATTTTGATTATTGGTCTAAACTTGTAGCATATAGAAACAATCCAAATACTATTGAATTACAAGTAAAAGATTTTGGCGTTTTGAAAGATTTATGGATTATAAATAGATTAAATCGTACTATTATTTTAAACAAAGACGGTTCAATAAAAGAAGTTTTTGCAAATATTTTTGATGACGATTTCGAAGATAAACTTTAATCAATAGGTTTTAGATTATTATCTCTGAAATACGTAATTTTAGATAAGAACATCGTTGCCATTTTATCAGCACGCCAAATAGCTTCTTGTGCTTTTTCTCCGTCAAAATGCGATAAAACCACATCAGAAAAAATACTTTTCCATCGATTAAAATGCGAATCATCAACTGGTAAATGCGCATGCGGAGGAAATGGACGTCCGGAATATGTATAATCTTCTAAAAGAATCGTTTGCCAAAATCGATACATTTTTTCTAGATGTTCAGGCCACCGATCTTGAATAATTCCGTTAAATATAGGTCCAATCAAATCATCTTTTTGAATTTTATCATAAAAAGTATCCACCATAAATTTGATGTCTTCTAAATTTTCAATATCCTTTTTCATATTTAATTTTCTTTAGATTTTCATAAAAACAATTGCTCAAACTATAAGTTTACCTTACTTTTACTTTATGAATAATGTAATTGTTTTAGGGTCTGGAAATGTTGCGTCGCATGTAATTCAATTTATAAACGAAAACAACGAACTTAATTTAGTTCAAATTTACGCAAGAAACTCGAATAAAATCGATAATTCAATCAATAAAAATTTAGTAACTGATGATTATCTAAAAATCAAAGAAGCAGATATTTACATCATTGCTGTTTCTGACAACTCAATTGCTGAAGTTTCGAAAAATTTACCTTTCAAAAACAGATTTGTAGTACATACTTCTGGTTCGGCTGATTTAGATCAAATTGATTCCAAAAACAGACGCGGTGTTTTTTATCCTTTACAAACGTTTTCTAAAAATAAAACTGTTGATTTTTCTCAAATTCCTTTTTGTTTAGAAACAGAATTTGAAAATGATTTTCCGATTTTAGAATATTTTACTCAAAAATTCAGTTCAAAAGTTTATCGAATTTCATCAGAACAACGAAAATATATTCATGTTACGGCAGTTTTTGTAAGTAATTTTACGAATCATATGTTTACTATTGGTAATGAAATTTGTAAAGAAAATGACATTCCTTTTGAAATTTTTAAACCTTTAATTCAGGAAACATTTAATAAAATCAATGAACTTGAACCGGTTTTAGCTCAAACCGGACCTGCTGTTCGTAACGATTCAAACACATTAAAAAAACATTTAGAATTAATTACCAACGAGAAAATAAAATCACTATATTTAAATATTTCAGAATCAATTCAAAATTATAATGTCAAAAAGTTATAAAGAGTTAATGAACGACATCAATACATTTATATTCGATATCGATGGCGTATTAACTGATGGGTCAATTCATGTTGCTGCAAACGGAGAATTATTGCGCAATATGTTTATAAGAGATGGCTACGCAATGAAAGCGGCTGTAGAAAACGGATACAATGTTTGTATTATTTCTGGTGGAAGTAATGACGGTGTCCGAACCAGATTAAAAAATTTAGGAATCAACGATATTCATTTAGGCGTTTCCGACAAAGTAGAAATTTTAAAAAAATACATCGATATCAATAACATCAAAGCAGAAGAAATTCTATACATGGGAGATGATATTCCAGATTACTGGGTGATGCAAGAAGTAGGTTTAGCAACCTGTCCTCAAGATGCAGTTCCAGAAATTAAGAAAATCAGTAAATATATTTCTCATATAAATGGAGGTCGAGGCGCTGTAAGAGATGTTATCGAACAAGTAATGAAAGTTCAAGGCAAATGGTTTGAACATTTCAATGCAAAATTTGACTAACATTTAAAACCATGAAATATGAAAGTTTTAAGAAAAGATCAGCTACAAATAGGTGTTCAACTTTTAGTAATTGTTTTACTAATTCGGTACGGACTATTTAAAACTATAGGCATTGAAGTTGCTTTATCTGATCTTGAATTCTTTTTATTCATTATTTCTTTTGGTTTCATTTACGCAGGTGGATTGTTATTATTTGCAATTTTAAAGCAAGAAAAATATCCTGAACGTAAAATTCTAAAAAATATAGAAAAAGCTTATTACATTTACCTAGGATTAAATTCTATAGGAATTGGAATAAGCTTTTTTTTAGCTAATGAAATTGGTAACGTAGGTTACTTTGGATTTTTCATTGCTTTAGCTGCATTACTTTATTTATACATTACACAATGGATAAAAATTCCACTTTTAAATAATATTGTATTTGCAAGTATTGCTTCCTACCCTATTTTTACGGGAATCATTTTAGATTTGGTCCCAAAAATTGAAATGCAAAATCCATTTTTTCCTTACATGGATTTGTTTTCCATATTATTTTACTTTTCAACTTTAATTACTTTGCTATTCTTTATAAAAACATTAGTACTTGATTTAAAACATGTTAATGAAGATAAAGAACATCATAAAAAAACATTAGCAACCATGCACGGTATTGAAAAAGGAGCTTGTAGAACTTCTTTTCTTATTTTTATTCCAATTCTTTTAATTGTATTTTTTGCCCTAAATTATTTCAATACATTACAACCTTTAGTTATTTATTGTTTAATTGCGATAGCTGCACCTTTATTATTTGCTTTTTTACAATTAAATAAAGCTAAAGAAATCAAACAATTTAGCACATCAAACAACATTCTTAATGTAATAATTTGGTTAACTATAATTTCTATAGTATTTTTATTTTTTAATATAAAATACTATGTTGCTTCATAAATTATTAGAAGAAAAAAAACTCATATTAGCCTCAAATTCACCAAGAAGAAAACATTTTTTAACCGATTTAGGATTAACATTCGAAGTACAGCCATCGAATGTAGATGAATCTTATCCCGAAAATCTGTTACATGCTCAGATTACAGATTATATTGCTAAAGTAAAAGCTGATTTTTTTACTGATTTAGATGAGAATGAAATCGTAATAACTTCAGATACTTTGGTATGGAATAATGGAATTATTCTTGGAAAACCTGAAAATAAAACACAAACTTTTGACATTATCAAAAGTCTTTCGAATAAAACACACGAAGTTATTTCTTCTGTTTGTTTAAAGTCTAAAACCAAAATTAAAATATTTAATGCAATCACATTTGTTACTTTTACTGAGTTAACAGATGAAGAAATTTTGTATTATATCGAAAACTTCAAACCTTTTGATAAGGCCGGAGCTTATGGCATTCAAGAATGGATTGGATTAATTGGCATTAAAGAAATCAAAGGTTCTTATACCAATGTTGTTGGTCTACCGATGGAAAAATTATATCATGAACTTTTAGATTTTTTACAATAATGGAAATAAATATTAAAGAATTTTATCCGGAAATTATCGCTACCGTTTTAGTTATCATCATTGCTATTATTCTAAAATATGTTAGTAAAAAAATTATTAAAAAAATTTCAGAAGTATCTGAAAAAGCAGAAAATAGACGTCGAATCATAACCAAATATATCGATTGGATGATTTATACATTGTTTATTATTTCATTATTTGGAATTTGGGGAATCGACACTAAAAATGTAGTTACTTACATCACTTCAATTCTTGCATTTATTGGAGTTGCTTTATTTGCACAATGGTCGGTTCTTAGTAATATTACAGCCGGAATTGTGATGTTTTTTTCATTTCCGTACAAAATCGGAGATATAATAAAAATAGAAGATAAAGATTTTCCTATCCAAGCTGAAATAGAAGATATCAAAACTTTTCATACTATTTTAATTACTGCAGAAGGTTCAAAAGTTACTTATCCAAACAATCTTTTCTTACAAAAAGCAGTCGTAATCGTAAAATCTAGCTAATGTTTAACCGATTAAAATATCTGATATTATTAGCTGTAACCTTACCTTGTTCAGCTCAAAAACCAATTAAACTTACACCTTCTGAAATTTATCATAAGGTTGAAAAATTAAACACATTAGCTTCTGCTTTATATATTGCAGCACATCCTGATGATGAAAATACGCGATTAATTACCTATTTATCAAACCATGAACATGCAGAAACTTCTTATTTGTCACTAACTCGTGGAAATGGAGGTCAAAATTTAATCAGTAATGAACTTGGTGATGTACTTGGAATTATCAGAACACAAGAGCTTTTAAACGCTCGTAAAATTGACGGTGGAGTTCAGTATTTTTCGACAGCAAACGATTTTGGTTTTTCTAAACGTCCGAGTGAAGCTTATGACAAATGGCAAAAAGAGCAAATTTTAGCTCAAGTAGTTTATACAATTCGAATGCTTCAGCCCGACATTATTGTAAACCGTTTCGACCACAGAACCGAAGGAAATACGCACGGACATCATACAGCATCGGCGCAGTTATCTGAATTAGCTTTTAATGATGCAGCAAACTCTAAAAAGTTTTCAAATCAATTAAATCAAGTTACGACGTTTCAACCGACACGCTTATTTTTTAATGCTTCGTGGTGGTTTTTTGGCGGAAAAGAACAATTTGCCAAAGCCGATAAATCAAAATACATTCCATTAGAAATTGGTGTTTATTATCCATTATTAGGAAAATCAAATCAAGAAATTGCTTCATTAAGTCGAAGCCAACATCAATCTCAAGGTTTTGGAGACATGTCTTCGCGAGGTTCAGATATTGATTATTTAGAACTGATTTATGGTCCGAAATTAAAAAACGAACAAAATCTTTTTGAGGGAATCGACACTTCGTGGAACAGAATTAAAAATGGAAAAGCAATTGGAAATAAAATTGAAAACTTATTGCAAAATTTCGATTTTAAAACTCCTGAAAACAATGTAAACGCGTTGGTTGAAATCTATAGTTTAATTCAAAATTTAGAAAATTCAATTTGGAAAGAACGAAAACTAAAAGAAGTAAAAGATTGTATTTTATTTTGTACAGGTTTGTTTTTTGAAGTTAGTAGCGACAATCAATTTATATCACCAAATGAAACAGCATATTTTAAATTTGAACTAATAAATAGAAGCAATTACCCAATTGAATTCAATCAGGTTAATGTTTTTGGTGAACAATTAAAAAATATTGATGCAAATTATTTATCAAATAATGAAGCTAAAATAGAAACTTTTAGTTTAAAAGTTCCAAATAATATACAACTTTCAAATGCTCATTATTTAGAGAATTCCGAAAATTCATTCTACAATCAATTTAAATCTTTAGATGAATTAAATTACAATATTGAATTAAAAATCAATGACATAAACATAAATTTTGAAAACAAAATAGTTTACAAATTTAAAGACGAAGTTAAAGGTGAAGTTTATGATAATGTTTTAGTTGTTCCGAAAGTTAGCGCTTCAATTAAAAACAAATTGAACATAATCGAAAATCAAAAAAGTCAAAAAATTGAAACTTTGTACAAAAGTTATGTTGATAATTTTTCGGGTAAAGCACGTTTAGTTTCTAAAAATAATCCTGAAAAAAAAACCGATTGGAAAGAAATTAATAATTTAAAATATTTACAAGAAACACATCTAACTTTTGAAGTTGCTGTTTCTGACAAACTTTCTGAAGAAATTTATCAACTTGAGGTCATTTCAAATGATGAAATTTTTGATAATGACGTTCAAATTATAAGCTACAACCACATTCCTACTCAAGTACTTTTAACAAAGTCTGAAGCAAAAATTAAAAGAATTGAAATAGCAAAATCAAATTCTAAAATTGCGTATTTAATGGGTGCTGGAGATGACATTCCGACGAATTTGCAAAACATTGGATATGATGTTGATTATATTTCAAGCGAACAAATCTCAAAAGAAAACTTACAAAAATATGATGTCGTTATTTTAGGAATTCGAGCATTTAATACGATTAACGAACTGAAATTTAAAAACAAAATTCTATTTGATTTTGTTTCAAATGGCGGAACTTTAATAAATCAATACAATACCAATCATTCGTTAGTGACCGAAAAAATTGCACCATATAAATTGCAATTATCAAAAGATAGAATAACAAACGAAGATGCAGAAGTTAAATTCTTAAACCCGACGCATCCGGTATTAAATTATCCGAATAAAATCACACAAAATGACTTTACAGGTTGGGTTCAAGAACAAGGTTTGTATTATGCGAACGATTACGATTCGAAATTTATACCTATCTTAGAATCCAAAGATTTTAATGACCCAAAAACGCAAGGTATTTTATTAATTGCGCCTTACGGAAAAGGTTATTATGTTTACACCGGTTTGAGTTTCTTTAGACAATTACCTGCTGGAGTTCCGGGTGCTTACAAGCTTTTTGCAAATTTAATTGCTTTGAAAAATGAAACAAAAAAATAATTTTAAATGGCGAAGAAGTTATAGTGTTGTACTTTTTTTGAATGTGCTTTATTTGGCTTTTTTCTATTTTTTAATGAGATTATATTCATAAGATGAATTATATAGATTGGATAATTTTAAGTTCAACACTTTTATTTATTGTTATTTACGGAACATTAAAATCAAAAGGAAGTAAAAATGTTGAAGAATATATTTTAGCTGACCAAAATACCAATTGGTGGACGGTTGGTTTATCTGTGATGGCAACTCAAGCAAGTGCGATAACTTTTTTATCAACACCAGGGCAAGCCTTTCATGACGGTTTAGGATTTGTACAATTTTACTTTGGTTTACCCTTAGCGATGATTGTAATTTGTATGGCGTTTATTCCTGTTTTTCACAGATTAAAGGTTTACACCGCTTACGAATTTTTAGAAAACAGATTCGATTTACGAACCCGAACATTAGCCGCAGTTATTTTCTTAATTCAACGAAGCGTCGGAACAGGTTTAACCATTTATGCACCGTCAATCATTTTATCGTCAATCTTAGGATGGAATCTGACTTATATAACGGTTACAATCGGAATTTTAATCATCATTTATACCTATTTCGGAGGAACAAAAGCTTTAAACGTTACGCAAAAACAGCAAGCTTTCGTTATTATGTTTGGTATGATGATTACTTTTTTATTGATTATTTATAAATTCCCAACAGAAATCACTTTCAACAACGCACTAGATATTGCATCGATAAATGGAAAAATGAATATTTTAGATTTTTCTACTGACCCGTCAGAAAAATATACGGTTTGGAGCGGAATTACAGGAGGATTTTTCTTAATGTTGGCTTATTTTGGAACTGACCAATCGCAAGTTGGACGTTATTTATCAGGAAAATCAATCAAAGAAATTCAAATGGGATTGATTATGAACGGAGCTTTAAAAGTACCGATGCAGTTTTTTATTCTTTTAGTTGGTGTAATGGTTTTTATCTTTTTTCAGTTTAATAAATCTCCTTTACATTTCAATCCGAATAATACACGAATGATCGAAAATTCGGCATACAAAGCACAATATCAAGAATTAGAAAATAAATTAGATGCCGTTTTAGACGAAAAAAATGAAATCACGTTGCTTTATTCTGGTCAATTAAATCAAGATTATGACAATCCGATTTTAGAAGAAAAAATGATTAGTTTAAATGAAAATGAGCAAAACATTCGAAAAGAAGCTTCTGAATTAATCAAAAAAGCAGACCCAAAAGCTGAAACAAATGATAAAGATTATGTTTTCATTTATTTCATTCTTAATTATTTACCACATGGTTTAATCGGTTTACTTTTGGCAGTTATTTTTTCGGCAGCAATGTCATCTTCAGCTTCTGGATTATATGCAATCGCTTCAGCTTCTTCAATCGATTTGTACAAATCACATGTAAAAAATAAAACAGATGAAGAATATTTAAAAGCAACGAAAGTTTCTGTCATTTTTTGGGGAATCATTTGTATTTTGACTGCTTGCGTTATTAATTTATTTGAAAATTTAATTCAATTAGTAAACATTATTGGTTCAATATTTTACGGAACCGTTTTAGGAATTTTCTTGATTGCTTTATTTATAAAATATGTAAAAGCAAAAGCTGTTTTTTGGACAGCACTATTTACTCAAATTGCAATTATTTATATTTTCTTGTTGGATGTTGTTGGTTATTTATGGCTGAATTTAATTGGTACGCTTGGAGTTATCATACTTTCTATAATCGTTCAATTCTTTATAAATATGAATTCAGAAAAAAGATGATTTGATTTTAAATGAATAGTTAAAATTTTAAAATCAAAGTCCAAATTAATAAAGTTCACTAAATTTACGTTTCTTAACTAAACGAACCTTAAAAGCTTAAGGTTGAAAATTCTATAAAATGTCTCAAAAAATTAACTTAACCGTATTTAAAGAATTTCTAAAATCGAGTAATTTCGGAGGAATTCTTTTATTCGTTTGCGTTGTTTTATCATTAGTAATAGCAAATAGCCCTTTGGCAGAAAATTTACAAACACTTTTAGACACCAAATTAGGTTTTGAAAATGATTCAGTTCATTTAAATTATTCCGTTTTAATGTGGATTAATGATGGATTAATGACCATTTTCTTTCTTTTAGTTGGCTTAGAAATAAAACGTGAAATTGTTGAAGGCGAATTATCATCTCCCAAAAAAGCTTCGTTGCCTATTTTATGTGCTATTGGAGGAGCAATAGTTCCTGCAATAATTTATCTTTCATTAAACTCAGGAACGGAAACTGCTTCGGGTTGGGGAATTCCAATGGCAACAGATATTGCTTTTGCTTTAGCTGTAATTTCATTATTAGGTAAAAGTGTTCCTTCAAGTATTAAAGTATTTTTGGCTGCATTAGCCATTGTTGATGACTTAATTGCAATTTTAGTTATTGCTTTCTTTTATTCAAACGGAATTGAAATCACTTATTTATTATATGCTGGAATTGGAATGGTTGTACTTATTGCAATGAATCGTTTTAATGTTCAGAATCCATATTTATATTTAATTCCAGGTGTTTTTATTTGGTATTTTATTCATCATTCGGGAATACATGCAACCATTGCAGGAGTTTTAGTTGCTATGACTATTCCGACAAATGATACAGATATAGAATCTCCATTAGAACGTTTAGAGCACGCGATTGCAAGACCTGTAAATTTATTTATCATTCCCATATTTGCCTTTGCAAACACAAACATAACGTTTCAACAAGAAATGCTTCACGGTTTAACTTCACCTATTGGTTTAGGTATTTCATTTGGATTATTCTTTGGAAAACCAATCGGTATTTTATTAACTTCTTTCATTTGTACTAAATTAAAAATTAGTCATTTACCAGAAGGAAGTCGTTGGGCACATATTGTTGGAGTTGGATTTTTAGCTGGAATTGGATTTACGATGTCCATATTTGTTTCGCTTTTATCATATAAAAATCCGTTATTTGTAGCAGAAGCTAAATTATCAATCTTACTAACTTCGGTAATTGCAGGATTGGTTGGTTTCTTCTTTTTAAAATCATTAAAGCAAAAATAATCATTATCTAAGCAAGTGTTTTTCACTTGCTTTTTTATTCAATATATTATGAAAGCAATTGTAATTGGAGGTTCAGGCGCAACCGGAAAAGCCTTGATTAATCAGTTGATTTTAGACGATTCTTATTCTGAAATCATAAGCTTTGTACGAAAACATTCCACTATTAAAAATCGTAAACTAAAAGAAATTATCATTGACTTTGAAAAGTTAAGTGATTATAAAACTGATATAATTGGAAATGTTGCTTTTTCTTGTTTAGGAACCACTTTAAAAGTTGCAGGAAGTAAAGAAGCGCAATGGAGAATTGATTATGAATATCAATTGGAATTTGCCAAAATTTGTAAAGCAAACAATATAAAAACATTTGTTTTGGTTTCGTCTGTTGGAGCAAATAGTGGTTCTAAAATCTTTTACTCAAAGATGAAAGGTTGCTTAGAAAATGATATTAAGAATTTAAATTTTAAGCAATTATTTATTTTTCAACCACCAGGTTTAATTCGACCATTTTCAGACAGAAAAGGTGAAATTCTCGGAATAAAAGTTATTCAGTTTTTCAATGCAATCGGTTTATTTAAAAATTATAAACCTTTACATGTTGATGATTTAGCAAAAAATATGATTCAATCTACTAAACAACTTCCTGATGGAACTTATACTTTGAAATCTTTAGAAATAAAAAAAATACTCTCAACGTCATAATTAAAATTGAGAATATTTTAGTTGTAAAATAAACTTATAAATTTCCGAATTTACCAGAATTAAAGTCATTAACTGCCTCCATTAATTCTTGTTGTGTGTTCATAACAAACGGACCGTAATGAGCAATTGGTTCGTTTATTGGTTCGCCTGATAAAACCAGAACTATTGCATCTTCATTCACTTTTACTGTAAAAATTTCTCCATTTTTTTCCATCAAAGCCAAATGATCTGTTGGTACTTTCTCTGTATCATTAATACTAATGTTTCCTTCTAAAACCAACAACATGGTATTATAATGTTCTGGGAAAGAAAACGAAACTTCTGCTCCTAATTTAGCTTTTAGATTGTACATATGAATTGGAGTAAAAGTAGAAGCAGCACCTGCTATTCCATTATAATTTCCAGCAATAATTTCAACTTCACCTAAATCATTTTTCAAATCAAACCTTGGAATATTTTCATTTTGAATAGCTTGATATTTAGCTTCTGTTTTTTTAGCATCAGCCGGTAAATTTACCCAAAGTTGCACCATTTGAAAAATCCCACCTGTTTTACTCCATTCCGTTTCATGAAATTCTTTATGTAAAACTCCAGAAGCAGCAGTCATCCATTGTACATCGCCTTCACCAATAATTCCACCTCCTCCACTACTATCTCCGTGTTCAACACGACCTTTATAAGCAATGGTAACGGTTTCAAAACCTTTATGCGGATGAACTCCAACACCACGCGGAATTTCTGACGGTGGAAAATTATATTTAGAATTGTAATCAAACATAATAAATGGATCCATGCTTTGCATATCCATACGATATGCACTTGGAATGAAATTATGAACTCTAAATCCATCTCCAACAAAATGTGGTTCTCTCGGACTAACTATTATTTCGACATTTCTTGTTTTCATATCTTTTTATTTTATATACCAAATTTACAATGATAAAAATTATTAAGTAATAATCTAGATTAAGAAGTTGCAAAAACATTCAAAATAAAATATTCTAATAATTTCAATAATTAAAAAGTTTAAATCATAATTTAGTTTCCTTTATAGAATATTTAATTGTATTTTATAAATTAAAATTTAAAAAACAAATGAATTAAAATAAAATAACGACAATAAATTATTTTTTTTAGTTAAAAAAACTAGTATTATATAAAAATTTATATTTATTTTTATACTGATTTCTATTTTTTTTAATAAAACAAACCACTTATAAACAAAAATATTATGAAAAAAATCTGTTTAATTTTTATATTTCTTTTTTGTTCAAATCACATCGTTCTCGCACAACAATATGTACCAGGAGCAAATAACATCCTTTATGTAAAAAAGAATGCAACAGGTTCTGGAAATGGCGACTCTTGGAATAATGCAGTTCCAGAATTAGCAGATGCATTAAAATGGGCGCATGTTAATAAAGCTAATTTTAATAATACTCCATTGCAAATATGGGTTGCTGGAGGAACTTACAAACCAAAATATTCACCAGAAGATGGTTCAAATTTTGGTACAAATCAAAACCGAGAAAATAGCTTTTTAATGGTGAAAAATGTTAAAATGTATGGTGGATTCTCAGGAAATGAAACAATTTTATCTCAGCGAAATTTGACTTTACCAGTAAACGAAACAAATTTATCTGGTAATATTGGAATTTTGAATGACTCTTTAGATAATACTTACCATGTATTAATAGCTTCGGGAGATTTAGGTTCTGCACTTATTGATGGTTTTACTATAAAAGAAGGTAATGCAAACCAAAATTTATATATACAAGTTAATAATAAATTAATTGATCATTCAATAGGTGCTGGACTTAGCATTTCCGATTCTTCATTGACTATTACGAATTCTATTTTTAAGAATAATTTTGCCAAATCAGGTGGAGGAATTGCTACATATAAATCAATTGGAACTGTAATAGATTTCTTGGTTACAATTTCAAACTCTTCGTTTATTAATAATTCATCATCAAACTATGGAGGAGGTATAGCTGTAAATAATTATAAAATAAATATAATAAATTCAAATTTTAACAATAACACTGGAGATTCTGCAGGTGGAATAAATATAAAAGAATCTGTTGTAAATATTACAAACAGTAATTTCAATGGAAATACTGCCAGTTTTGGAGGGGCTATGCAAATTGGTTTTGTTTGTACAACTACTATTTCAAAATGTAAGTTCATTAATAATTCAAGCACTTTTGGCGGAGCAATCAAGAACAGTTCCAATTTAAACATTTCAAATTCATCTTTTATTGATAATTCTTCTGAATTTGGGGGAGCAATCTATAATTCCAATTTTTTTAATACTCAATCCCAATTTACAGTAGAAATTTTAAATTCTATTTTCAGAAATAATTTTGCACTTACACAAGGTGGCGCAATTTTAACAAATAATAATATTATAACTAAAATAACAAATGCTACTTTTAGTAAAAATAATGGAAATGGAGGAGCTTTATATTTAGAAATAGACTCGAATGTTTCTATTAATAATTCAATTATTTGGGGAAATTATAACAATACTCCAAGTAATATTAATAATATTTATAAAGTACCAAACAGCAATTTGACTTTTAAAAACAGTTTAATCCAAGGTAGTGGAGGTAGTACTAACTGGAATACTTCTTTTGGTACAAATAATGGAAATAATATAGATACAAATCCATTATTTACAAATTATTCAAATAATAATTTTACTTTGCAAAATAATAGTCCAGCTGTAAATGCCGGTAGTAATGCTCTATATGGTCCAACATTACTTTCAGATACTGATTTACAAGGTAATCCACGTTTAATAAATGGAATTATAGATTTAGGTGCTCATGAAAAAACTTGCGGAGTTACTTTATCAGTTGCCAGTACTAATGTGAATTGTAGCTCAGCCTCAAGTGGTTCTATAAATCTAACTATTTCTGGAGGAGTTACTCCTTATTCATACTCTTGGAATGATGGAATAACTACAGAAGATAGAAGTAATTTGAGTGCGGGAATTTATTCAGTTACTATTACTGATGCAAATGGTTGTACGGTAGCTACCTCTGTCACAATTAATCAGCCAACTGTAGTAGCATTACCAACAGCATCGAATCAAACGTTTTGCTCAAGTCAAAATGCAAAAGTTTCTAATTTAGTAACAACAGGAACTGCGATTAAATGGTATAGCTCTGCAACATCAACTACGCCATTAGCAGCGACTACAGCTTTAGCTTCTGGAAACTATTTTGCAACGCAAACAGTAAATGATTGTGAGAGTAATCGTAAACAAATTACAGTTACAATTATCAATACAGCTTTACCAACGACGTCGAATCAAATGTTTTGCTCAAGTCAAAATGCAAAAGTTTCTAATTTAGTAGCAACAGGAACTGCGATTAAATGGTATAGCTCTGCAACATCAACTACGCCATTAGCAGCTACTACAGCTTTAGCTTCTGGAAACTATTTTGCAACGCAAACAGTAAATAATTGTGAAAGTACACGTAAGCAAATTACAGTTACAATCACCAATACGGCTTTACCAACGACATCGAATCAAACGTTTTGCTCAAGTCAAAATACAAAAGTTTCTAATTTAGTAGCAACAGGAACTGCGATTAAATGGTATAGCTCTGCAACATCAACTACGCCATTAGCAGCTACTACAGCTTTAGCTTCTGGAAACTATTTTGCTACGCAAACAGTAAATGATTGTGAGAGTAATCGTAAACAAATTACAGTTACAATTGCCAATACAGCTTTACCAACGACATCGAATCAAACGTTTTGCTCAAGTCAAAATGCAAAAGTTTCTAATTTAGTAGCAACAGGAACTGCGATTAAATGGTATAGCTCTGCAACATCAACTACGCCATTAGCAGCGACTACAGCTTTAGCTTCTGGAAACTATTTTGCAACGCAAACAGTAAATGATTGTGAGAGTAATCGTAAACAAATTACAGTTACAATTATCAATACAGCTTTACCAACGACGTCGAATCAAATGTTTTGCTCAAGTCAAAATGCAAAAGTTTCTAATTTAGTAGCAACAGGAACTGCGATTAAATGGTATAGCTCTGCAACATCAACTACGCCATTAGCAGCTACTACAGCTTTAGCTTCTGGAAACTATTTTGCAACGCAAACAGTAAATAATTGTGAGAGTAATCGTAAACAAATTACAGTTACAATTGCCAATACACCAAATAGTCCAACTGGAATTTCTCCTCAATCTTTTGTACAAGGTTCGCAATTAAATCAAATTATAATTAATCCAGTATCATCGGTCTTTTATTTAACTGAAGTAGATGCAAGTACTGGCACAAATCAATTACCATTAAATACACCACTTGTGAATGGCACAACTTATTATGCTGTTGTAATTGGAACTAACGGATGTCCAAGTTTGCCATTGCCAATTACAGTAGATGTTTATTTAACGAATGACAAGTTTGATATGGATAAATTAAAATATTATCCAAATCCGGTTGATGACATATTAAATATCGAATATTTCGAGAAAATTGTACAAATTGAGATTTATGATTTAACAGGAAGAAAAGTTAAATCATTAAATACAAATAATCAAAATATCGAAGTTGATTTATCTGATTTGACCTCTGCAGCTTACATGATTCAAATGAAGACCGAATCAAAAGAACAATTCATCAAAATCATAAAAAAATAAATAAAAGTAGGAAATTTTAATTATTTGAAATTTCCTCTTTTTTAATATTTTTAATTTTTTTTGTTTGTTTTTATTCAAAAATTGTTTTGCTTATCTAAAATTCAAATCTTAAAATATTTTACACTTTAAGTTAAATTGTTGTATTAAATACAATTTAAAATCTTAATAAATTGCTTTTTTTGTATATTTTTACAAAATAAATATACCAATATGTGTGTGTTGTAAAATTATTATACCTAATTATATTTAATTAAAAAGCATTTACCACTTATAATAAAAAATACTATGAAAAATTTATGTTTAATTATCTTATTTCTTTTTTGTTCAAAACACATTGTTCTCGCACAACAATATGTACCAGGTGCAAATAATATCCTTTATGTAAAAAAGAATGCAACAGGTTCTGGAAATGGCTCATCATGGAATAATGCGATTCCTGAATTAGCTGATGCATTAAAATGGGCGCATGTTAATAAAGCCAATTTCAATAATACGCCATTACAAATTTGGATTTCAAGTGGTTCTTATAAACCAAAATATTCTCCTCAAGATGGTGCAAATTTTGGTACAAATCAAGGTCGAAAAAATAGTTTTTTACTGGTGAAAAATGTATCTATCTATGGTGGATTTGCTGGAAATGAAACTGCCTTAACACAAAGAGTTTTAAATTCATCTACAAACGTAACTATCTTATCAGGAGATATAGGAATTTTAAATGATTCTCTTGATAATACAAATCATGTTTTAATAGCTTCTGGAGATTTAGGTAATGCTGTTGTTGATGGTTTTACTATAAAGGACGGAAATGGAACTGAAAACGGATCATTAATTGTAAATGCTAATTCTATAGTAAATTCGCAAGGTGGAGGTATTTATGTTATTAAAAGTAATTTAATTTTTTCAAATAATATTCTGATTCAAAATTATGCAAAATATGGTGCAGGAATGTATGCAAATAAACCAATATCAGAAACTTCGGATTTTTTGATTAATATTTTAAATTGTAATTTTAAGAACAATAATAGTAATCAAGGTAGTGGAATCTATTTAAATAATTATAATGCTTCAATAACAAATTCGACTTTTGAAAACAATGCGGCAAGTTTCTATGGTGGTGGAATTTATAATGTAAACTCAACCCCAACTATTACAAACTCAAGTTTTATTAATAATTCAGGTGTTTATAGTGGTGGTGCAATACAAAATGATCAAAATTCTTCAACAATATTAATAAGTTCAAACTTTATTGGTAATTCAGGACAATATGGTGGAGCCATAAGTAATAAACAAAGTTCTTTAAATATTTCAAACTCTATTTTCAATTCTAATTCAGGAAATTATGGAGGAGCAATAAGTAATTATTTTAGTTCAATGAATATTTCTAATACCAAATTAATTGAAAATTCTGCTAATTTTGGAGGTGGAATTCACAATAGAAATACTTTATTAAATATAATAAATTCAACGTTTTTACTAAATTCTGCTTCTTTTGGAGGTGCAATCGATAACATAGAAACGAATAACACAACTATTACGAATTCAAATTTTAGTAAAAACAGAGCAAATTACGGAGGAGCAATTAGAAATGATTCTTATGTTACCACATTTATAAATAATACGATTATTTGGGACAATTTCAATTCTAATCAAACTAATATTAATAATATATTGGCAGACAATCCAAATAACTTATTTTGCAAAAACAGTTTAATTCAAGGAAGTGGCG
Organism: Flavobacterium sp. I3-2; assembly: GCF_013389595.1. NCBI lineage: Bacteria > Pseudomonadati > Bacteroidota > Flavobacteriia > Flavobacteriales > Flavobacteriaceae > Flavobacterium > Flavobacterium sp. I3-2. The sequence continues at coordinate 2,683,422 of NZ_CP058306.1, read as the reverse complement.
GAAGTAATAATTGGAATGCAACTTTTGGAATAAACAATGGAAATAATTTAGATACTAACCCGTTATTTACAAATTTTGCATTAAACGATTTTTCATTACAAAGCAATAGTCCTGCTATAAATGCAGGAGATAATATAATTTACGGAACTACATTACTCGTAGATACTGATATATTAGGAAATCCTCGTTTAGTAAATCAAATAATTGATATTGGAGCATATGAAAAAACTTGTGCTATTAATTTTACTGTAGCAAAAACAAATGTAAGTTGTAATTCAATATCAAGTGGTGCAATTAATTTAACTGTAACAAATGGATTACCACCATATACATTTATTTGGAACGATGGCTTTACAACCGAAGATAGAACAAATTTAACTGTAGGTGAATACACTGTTATCATTAAAGATGCTAACAATTGTACTACAAGTACTAGTATAACAATTCAAGCTCCTGATTTAATTCCTCAGTCCCCAACTGGAGTTTCTCCACAGTCATTTGTTCAAGGTTCTTTAATAAGTCAAATTATAATTAATCCATCAACAGCTGTTTTTTACATTTCTGAACAAAATGCGTTGACAGGTACAAATCCACTTTCACCAAACTTGCCACTTGTAAATGGAACAACGTATTATGCAGTTGTGATTGGCGCAAACGGCTGTAGAAGTACGCCCTTAGCGATTACAGTTAATGTTTATTTATCTAATGATGAATTTGATTTGGAGAAATTAAAATATTATCCAAATCCAGTTAATGATAAATTAAATATTGAATATTTCGAAAACATTGTTCAAATTGAAGTTTATGATTTATTAGGAAAAAAAGTTAAAACTTTTCAAACTGATGACAAACATGTAGAAATTGATTTATCTGAATTAAGTTCATCAAATTATATATTACAACTTAAAACAGCAGCTAAAAAACAATTCATAAAAATCATAAAAAAATAAAAAAACTCAATAAGTTTATTAATAAACATGCCCCAAAAAGTTAGTTACTTATTGGGGCATATCGATTTTAAAGTATTAAATCGGATTTTTTTTATGCTTATTTCAATCTAACAAAAAATGCGTTTTTTGGAATATCAAAAGTTTGAATTCCGTATCCTGAAGTAGATGGAAAAGAAGAATATAATTGCATTGTATTCGTTTTTAAATCAATACTTTTTACAATTCCGCAATGTCCCCAAGTTGATGTCCAAAATTGAACTAAATCGCCTTCAAGAACTTCATTTTTATCATCAATTGAGATTCCGATTCCTTTTTTAATTAAGGCATAATATACACCTTTGGGAACATTTGAATTCGCTTTTAATAATGTTTGAATATCTTCATTTGTAATGATTCGAATTCGTTTTTTATCATCTTTATTCAAAGGTTGCATCTTTTCTAGAACCTGAATAACTAATTCGGTACAAACTGCTTTTTTATAAGTTGATGAAATTTCGGGACCGTATTGTTTGACAATTCTAACAAGCTGTTTATTTTTCTCAGGAATTTCTTGTTTTGCTTCCTGTTTCCATTGACTTTCGGATAGATTATCTAAAAGTTTATTACTACTGATTAATAAAAAAGAAATTTTCAAAATCAGAAGAATTCTAAAAAGACTAGAAATCTGATTCATTTTAAAATTTGTTTGGTTAAATAAAAACATAACTTTTTATGAATTTACTAAAATTTAATCAAAAATACACTTCATTATTTACAAAAAAAAGCTACATTTAAAGTAATTAAATTCCATCAAAATGAAATCCATACATTTAATTCTACTATTATTTACAATTAGTTTTTTTAGTTGTAACAAAAAAACAACGAAAAATGAAATAGATTCCATAGAATCAATTCAAAAAAAGCAAATTGAAAATTACGATAAAACGTATGCTGATGCAGGCGAATTGATTGCCGATTTTTCGATTAATCTAAAACCAAATAAAAAAGAGATTGCAAATTGGGGAAATGAATTGATACCTTGGATTAGCATCGAACATGCACCAAATGAAATTTCGCGATTGGTAAATCCGGATGAAATTTTAATTAAACAAACTTCAGCTAAATTGATAATTGATTATCCATTAAACAATCCAGCTATCATCGAAATTACAAATGTGAATGGATTTTCTCGTAAAGATTTAATTTTAATAATCAGTAAAAAATACATTGAAATTTATAATGAAGAAGAAGCTTCTGCAAAAACAAAAACGATTCCTTTAGAACAACGAACTGGTTTAATTAACAGAAATCAGACCGATGGAAAATATGGAATTTGGGGACATGATATATCAGATTTAGGATTAAGTGGAATTGAATTGTATCAAAATAAAGCAGGACAAATTACCATTTCATTACAAATTGAATCGTAATCTTTTAATTTTTCTTTCGTCAACCAACTATTTTAAAGTAAATCAAGTATGAATCAAAAAAAAATGACATTAAATAATGTAGATATAGATTTAGAAATCGTTGATAATCTACTAATTGAAAATCGTAAAATCGAAGCAATAAAATATATTATCGATAAATGTAATATGGGTTTAAAAGATGCCAAAGATTTTATAGATTTTTACAGTTCAGGAAATCAAAATGAAAGTGTGAATTTTAATGTTTCTAGACAAGAAAGAGTTCAAATCAAAATGCAAAATAATACTATTCAAGTAAAATATTTCGATAATGATGAACTTGGAACTTATGTTGACCCAAATCATCCTTTGTGGCAAAATGTAAAAAGAATCATGACTAATAACGAAAGAATTAAAGAATATGAAAAGTCATTTTTTGAAGAAAAAAATGAATCTTCACATAGTAAAAACTCTAGAAACGCAAATCCAATAACTATTCAAACAAAAAATTCTGGAAATCTTATAATTATTGTACTCATTATTATTGCTATTCTTGTTTCATTGTACTTGATGAATTAAGAGATTCTTAAACTTATTTCCAACCAACTATTTATGAAAAATAAATCTTTAATCATCGTATCCATTCTCTTTATGGGAATAGGTTCAATTTTTTATATCCAAAATTCTAAAACAGAATCCAATAAAAGTAAAGTTGAAATAATTGATCATTACGATTTTAAAAAAGATTCAATTTTATATTCCGATTATTTAAAACAAGTAAAAAATCAGAAAAGTAATTTTACAAATATTAGTGAAGCTAAGAACTTTTTGTTTGAAATTTATAATAAAAATATTCCTGAATATTGGATTGGTACAAAATGGAATTTCAATGGAACAACAAGAATTCCAAACAAAGGAACGATTGCTTGTGGTTATTTTGTAACAAATACACTTTCAGATGTTGATTTTAAAATTGAACGTGTAAAATTAGCTCAAGAAGTTTCTTCTAAAATGATTAATCAGCTTTGTGTAAACATCAAGCGATTTGGAGATTTTAGTAAATTAAAAGATTATATCAACAATCAACCTGACCAAAGTGTTTTTATTATCGGTTTAGATTTTCATACTGGATTTGTATTGAAATCGGGAAATAAAATTTATTTTTTACATTCAAATTATATCGACAACGAGGGAGTTATTAAAGAAGAAATTGATAATTCTATTGCTTTAAGAAGTACTAAAACTTTTATGATTGGAAATTTGACTGAAAATGAAGAACTAATTTCAGAATGGATAAAATAAAAAAGCTTCTAAAAAAATAGAAGCTAAATATTATAAGACATCTAAACTACCTTTTCCTTCACGAATAACTTCGGGTTCATGACCTGATAAATCAATAACTGTCGAAGCAAAATTATCACCATAACCACCATCAATAACCAAATCGACAATATTTTGCCATTTCTCAAAAATCAATTCAGGGTCGGTTGTGTATTCCAAAAGTTCATCTTCATCATAGATAGAAGTTGAAACAATTGGATTTCCAAGTTTCTTTACAATATCAATAACAATATTATTATCAGGAACACGAATTCCAACTGTCGTTTTCTTTTTAAACTCTTTAGGAAGATTGTTATTTCCTGGTAAAATAAACGTATATGGCCCTGGTAAAGCACGTTTTAAAATCTTAAACGTACTGGTATCAATTTGTTTGATGTAATCAGAAATGTTACTTAAATCACTACAAACAAATGAAAAATTAGCTTTTTCAAGCTTAACACCTTTAATTTTAGCAATTTTTTCTAACGCTTTTGTATTCGTGATATCGCAACCTAAACCATAAACAGTATCGGTCGGATATATAATCAATCCGCCATCTTGTAAAACTTTAACAACCTTATCAATTTCTTTTTGATTGGGATTTTCTGGATAAATTTTAATAAACTGTGCCATAACATTTTTTTTACTAAAAATTACGAAATTACATTCAACTTAGCAAATCGAAGTAATAATTTTTTAATTCCGCCAACTTCAAAATGAATTTCGGCTTTTCTATCTGCCCCTATTCCTTCTAAATTTAAAATTTGACCTCTTCCAAAACGTTCGTGCATAACGGTTTGTCCTTTTTCTAAACCAGAAGTATCAGCTTTACCTTGTGTTGAAGAAATAGCTTTTGAAAGTTCTTTTAACTTACGAATTTGCGGACCTTCTGATTTATTGTTAATTTCAGAAAACGATTTTGGTGGTGTTCCTGAAATCGGTTTAGTTTGTCTGAATTTAGATTTATCAACATCTCCAAAAATATCCGAATCGATACTTGATTTGTATCTATAATTTTTTTCTGGAGGCGTTAAAAACTCCAAATATTGTGGGTCGATTTCTTCAATAAAACGCGACGGGTCACAATCTGTAAGTTTTCCCCAACGATAACGAGATTGTGCATAAGTTAAATACGCTTGATGTTCGGCACGAGTTAAGGCTACGTAAAACAAACGACGTTCTTCTTCTAATTCGCTACGCGTATTCATACTCATGGCGCTCGGAAACAAATCTTCTTCCATTCCAACACAAAAAACAGTTGGAAATTCTAATCCTTTTGCCAAGTGAATCGTCATTAACGCCACGCGGTCATCATCACCTTTATCATTGTCTAAATCGGTTGCAAGTGCCACATCTTCCATGAATTCTGACAATGCACCACGCGCACCATCAACTTCTTTTTGACCTTCGATAAAATCTTTAATACCATTTAATAATTCTTCAATATTCTCAAGTTTAGCAATACCTTCTGGTGTTCCATCTTTTTTTAATTCTTGAACTAACCCCGTTTTTTTAACAATATAATCAGCTAAATAATACGCGTCTTGAGTTTCATTTATTACCTGGAAATTTTTAACCATAGTAACAAAATCGTTGATTTTATTTTTAGTTCCTGCGGTAAGTTTTAAATCAATTTTATCGATATGTTCCATTACTTCAAAAATACTTCGTTTGTAATGATTCGCAGCAATGTTTAATTTTTCTACTGTTGTATTTCCAATTCCACGTGTTGGGAAATTGATGATTCGCACCAAAGCTTCTTCATCTTTTGGATTAATTACCATTCGAAGATAACCTAGAACATCTTTTATTTCTTTACGTTGATAAAACGACAATCCGCCATAAATACGATACGGAATATCGCGTTTACGCAAAGCATCTTCCATTGCGCGAGATTGCGCATTGGTACGGTAAAGAATCGCAAATTCTCCATTCATTTTTTGATGCATCATTTTTTCTTCAAAAATGGTACTTGCAACAAAACGTCCTTCTTCGGCATCGGTTATCGAACGATGTACTTTAATTTTTGGTCCGTCTGGATTTGCTGTCCAAACCACTTTATCTAATTTGGTTTTATTTTTATCGATGATGGTATTTGCCGCTTCTACAATATTTCTAGAAGAGCGGTAATTTTGCTCCAATCGATAAGTTTGAACTCCTTTATAATCTTTCTGGAAATTTAAAATATTATTGATGTTCGCTCCACGAAATGCATAAATAGATTGTGCATCGTCACCAACTACACAAATATTCTGAAAACGGTCTGACAACGCTTTTACAATCAAATATTGCGAATGGTTGGTATCTTGGTACTCATCAACCAAAATATATCTAAAACGGTTTTGATATTTTAATAAAACATCTGGATGCAACGTTAAAAGTTCGTTGGTTTTTAATAATAAATCATCAAAATCCATCGCCCCCGATTTAAAGCATCGTTCTACATATTGCTGATAAATATCACCAACACGCGGTTTTTTAGCCATTGCATCAGCTTCTTGTAATTCGGGATTATTGAAATAAGCACGAACTGTAATGAGACTATTTTTATAAGAAGAAATTCTATTTAAAACTTCTTTTGGTTTATAAATATCACGGTCTAATTGCATTTCTTTGATAATTTGACCTATTAATCGTTGACTATCTTGAGAATCATAAATCGTAAAATTAGAAGGATAACCTAATTTATCAGATTCCGCACGAAGAATTTTAGCAAATACCGAGTGAAAAGTTCCCATCCAAAGGTTTTTAGCCTCAGAATGACCTACGATTTTAGAAATACGTTCTTTCATTTCACGCGCCGCTTTATTCGTAAAGGTTAACGATAAAATGTTAAACGCATCAATTCCTTGATGCATTAAATAAGCAATTCGAAGGGTAAGAACCCTTGTTTTACCTGAACCGGCTCCTGCAATTACAATCATTGCGCCATCTTTCTGTAAAACAGGTGCTCGTTGAGCTTCATTTAACTGATTTATTAATGCTTCCATATTTTCTAATTTCAAAAAATCAAATTTACTACTACATTATGGTTATTACAAGTTTTTTAATATTCACAAATTAATATTTGTTTAATGTTTGAATATTCTTAATTTCGAAAAAAATAAAAACAATGGACATTAAAGAATCAGCTATCATTCTTTTAGGATTAATTATAATTGTAGTAATTTATTATTTCTTAGACAAAGCAATTAATAAAAACAGAAAACCTAAACATTTTCAACAGCCAAATTTCTTTCAAGAAGAAAGTAAACCAAAACGTCAAGCAACTCCACAATCGTTACAAGCTTATGAACGTTTAACTATTTTAATGGAGCGCATTGATTTACCTAAGTTGTTATCGCGTGTTCAACCTATTTCGAACTTAAAACAAGATTACGCTAATTTTTTGATTCAAAACATAGAACAAGAATATGATTTTAATTTATCGCAACAATTGTATGTTTCTGAAGAAAGTTGGGCTTTAATAACAACAGCCAAAAATACAGTAATTCAAGAAATATTAAAAACTTCATTAAAGAATGATGTAGTAGATGCTGATGGTTTACGTATGAAATTATTAAGTAAATCTGAAAATAATACAGTGGTTGACCTAGCTAAAACGCGTTTAAGAAAAGAAGTTTCTGAAATGATTTAATTTTTCGGAATGATATTTGTTATTATAGAAAAAAAATGTATGAATTATGAAAAAGGTATTTTTACTATTAAGTCCGATATTATTTTTCGCTTGTGATACCAAAGGTGATTGCGGTTGTGAAGTTTATGAAATAATTGTCAATGAAGACGATGTTCAAACCTATAGACTTTTGGGTACACGTGAAGGATATTGTTCTCAGTATGATGATTTAGAAGGATATTATTTTTTTGATGTGAATTGCGATTAAATAAAAAGCTTTATTAGATAAACTAATAAAGCTTTTTTATATTTTAGAGCAAAACTTGACCATGAAAACTCTCTTAATACTTTGTTTATTCATTTTAAATGTTGGATGCAATTCACAAAATTCAAAAACTTCAGAAAATGAAATTGATATTTTCGGTTCAATTGGACCATCGGTAAAATATAAAGAAAAATATTACTGCTTTTTTCGAAACTATAACGACCTTTATAATACGCAATTTACAAGTACATTTTACATTTTAAATGAAAAAGGTGAACCAGAAAGCAAGATTGAAGTTCCAGACGAACTACAAACATTTTACTATGATTTGTATGTAAAAAACGACACTATTTTTACTACCGAATATAACAATAACCAAACCTTTTATTTAGATTTTAATAGTAAAACTTGGACAAAAACTAAAGAAGGTTCAGATTCATTTTATAAAGATAAAGCTTTTGAAGTTTATTCCTTAGACTTCGGAGAATGGGGTTCAACAATTTGGTTTAAAGATTTAAAAACAAATCTACAATATGAAATGCACGGACACGCTCCAATTATCAATAAAATAAAAAACATTTATTATGTAACTACTGAAAATGCGGTTTATCAAATTGAAAATCCAACTAAATTAAAGAAAAGTGATAAAAATTATAATCTTGAAAAAATACTTCATGATAAATTTTATTACAAAGAAGGAAGCTTTTCTACATTAGGAGCAAAAACTTTAATTGAATTTGATTATGATGAGTTTTCAGATGATAATACTCAAATTTTAACATCATTCGTTTCAAACGATAGTTTATTTCATATTTATAAAGATTCAATTTCTACAAAAGTTGGCTTTATTGAAAATCAAAATTTTATTCAAACACATGAATTTTCAAAGGATATAAAACCGTTACAATTTTATTATGATTGGCGAATGCCAATTGTTAACGAAAAACAAATAATTCAATTTATGACCAAAAATGAAGGAGAATTTGGATTTATTGAAATTAAAAATGGTAAAATTGAAATTAAAAAATTTATAAATTCAAATAAGGCACCAAAACTGTCATCTAAAGATATGATGGATTGGTTTAAAAATACTTTTAATGTTTATTATGTAGGTTTTGAATCTTTAAAACTTAAAGATATTGATGAAATTGAAAAGTATATTAAGGCAGTAGATTTAGCTCAAAATCGTAAAATTGACCATTATTTATTAGATAACTTAGATAAAAATACCATAGAAACTCCTAGAATTTATAGTAAAATTGAGTTACCAAATCATAAGCTATATACATCTTATTACTACAAAAAAAATAACAAAGAAATAATATTGATTCAGTTTGAATGGAAAATGGATAAACCAAATCAGAGTTTTGAAGATTATATAAATACAAAATTTCAGAGTAATTCAATAAATAAAAATCGTTTCAATGAACTAAATAAATATTTAGATAATTATATTGGAAAACCAATAAATCATGAAAAATCTGAATATCGTGAAACTATAACTTGGAAAAAAGATAACAAAATAATCGAATTGAGTATTACAGATTATGAAGTCAATGTAACTATTTTAAAAAACAAATAATGTATTATTAATAAATAACCAATCATTACACAAATCCTTGAGTCTTTAAAAATAATATATTTATCTATTTAATCATAACTTACGTCATAAAAACGTTGTGTAATTCTATAAAAACAAAAAAAAGCTCCAAATTGAAGCTTTTTTTTATTATTCTTTCTGTGCACCGCTGTTGTTAACCTTTTGAACTACACTTGTAATATAAACAGTAAAAATTGGAAACATCATCATTCCTAAAGCAGCTAAAACAACGGAGAGAATTTTACCTGCTATTGAAACTGCATAAATATTAGAACCAACTGTTGTGACATTCATAAAAGCCCACCAAAGTGAGTCTGAATATTCTTTAATTCCGGGATTTATACCTTGTTCGATTGAAAAAAATAATAAACTCGAAAAATAAACAGTTGCCAATAACATGGTTAAATAAGAAACAAATAAACTGGTAACTTTGCTTTTTGTGAATCGTCCAACTATAATTGCAAGTGCATATCCTCCACGAACCAAGGGAATAAATCTAACGAAATATTTCATTTCTTCGGAAAGTGTGATGTGATAATAATCAATGATGTTTAGGTAAGGAATCGAAATGATAAAAAATAAGAAATGTGTTTTTAGATATTTCCATTTTTTATTTGCTAGAAAAAATTCCAGAAAAAAATCAAACAAAAAAATAGCACAAATTAATAATTGCACTTTTAAATACGAACTTTCAGTTTGAAAAGGAATGTTGTTAAATGTATCTATTGAAATACTTATCACTAAAAAAAGTGATAATATTAAAATGATAACATGCATAAAACTGTAAATGTCGTGTATAAACTTTGCCTTTGTAGGAACAATTGACTTCATTGAAATGAGTTGTAATAATTACAAAGATAATATATAATTAGGAAATACAAATAGAGCAATTAAGACGAATAATGATTCACTTTAAATCCACTTCACCCATCTAATTAGATGGCGTTTCAGTGTCTATAAAATTTTTCTTTGCTGGTTTTATGACCAATTCAGAACTTAAATTTGGTAATTTTTTTAAAACCTCTTCTTTTGACTTACCAGAAGTATCAATAAATTTCCAATTTAAACCATTATCAATAGAAATTCCAATAAAAGTATAAATTCCCTTAACTAAACCTTTAGGTGTCTTAACAAATAAATTTTCGTCAATTGTAAATTGTAATTCATTTCCATTTTTAACTATTTCAGATGGATCTAAAAAAGAAACATCTACAATTTCAAAACCTTCTTCTTTCATCTTTCCAAACATTGAAGTTATAGTGACACGCATTTGTTCCTTCGTTAAAGGATGATAAATTTTAGGATAGGTATAATCAATAATTTTTTTATAATTAGAATTTAGAATAGCCGTTTTTAATTCTTCTAGTTGATTGTTCGCGTTTGTATTAGAAGTTTGTGCAAATGAGTTATTAGTGTTTAAGATTAAAAAAATGATAAAAAAATAATTCATGAAGATTGTTTTTGATTTTATAATGACATCCTAAGTTAGAAAAAAACCACCTACGAAGGTGGTTTCAATAATATATATTTTTATTAAAAATTATCTCGAATAATTCGGAGCCTCTTTAGTAATCGTAATATTATGAGGATGTGATTCTCCAATTCCTGAAGCAGTTAATTGAACAAAACGAGCAACTTCTTGTAAAGTAGCTACATCTTTTGCTCCACAATAACCCATTCCAGCTCTTAATCCACCGATAAATTGAGTCATCGATTCGATTAATTCTCCTTTGTAAGGAACACGACCTTCGATTCCTTCAGGAACTAATTTTTTAACATCATCTTCCACATCTTGGAAATAACGGTCTTTAGATCCGTGTTTCATAGATTCAACAGACCCCATTCCACGGTAAGTTTTAAACTTACGTCCTTCAAAGATAACTGTTTCTCCTGGAGATTCTTTTGTGCCTGCTAACATTGAACCTAACATCACACAGTCAGCTCCAGCTCCTAAAGCTTTAGGAATATCACCTGTATAACGTAAACCACCATCAGCAATTACAGGAACTCCAGTTCCTTTAAGAGCAGCAGCAACTTCCATTACAGCAGAAAACTGTGGAAAACCAACACCAGCAACTACACGAGTTGTACAAATTGAACCAGGTCCAATACCAACTTTAACCGCATCAGCTCCAGCTTCTGCTAGATATAAAGCAGCTTCAGCAGTAGCAATATTTCCTACAACTACATCAATTTGAGGAAAAGCCGTTTTTACTTCTTTCAAAGTATTTACTACTCCTTTTGTATGACCGTGAGCTGTATCGATAATTAATGCATCAACACCTGCAGCAACTAAAGCACCGGCACGTTCAACAGCATCAGCCGTAACTCCAAGAGCAGCAGCAACACGTAAACGTCCAAATTTATCTTTGTTTGCGTTTGGTTTTAATGTCAATTTTGTAATATCACGGAAAGTAATTAAACCTACTAAATTAAAATCTGCATTTACTACAGGTAATTTTTCGATTTTATTTTCTTGAAGAATTTGTTCAGCATCCTGAAGTGTAGTTCCTTCTAAAGCAGTAACTAAATTTTCTTTAGTCATTACTTCTAAAATAGAACGTGATGCAATTTTTTCGAAACGTAAATCTCTATTAGTAACAATTCCTTTTAAAATGTTGTTTTCATCAACAACAGGAATTCCACCAATACTAAATTCTTTCATTGCAGCTTTAGCATCGCCAACAGTTGCAGTCATTTGTAAAGTAACTGGGTCGATAATCATACCAGATTCAGCACGTTTTACTTTACGAACTTCTAAAGCTTGTTGTTCAATGGTCATGTTTTTATGTAAAACACCAATTCCACCTTCACGAGCCATTGCGATTGCCATTGCACTTTCTGTTACTGTATCCATAGCAGCAGAAATGATAGGCACATTTAATGTTATGTTTTTTGTAAATCTTGTTTGAATGCTTACTTCTCTTGGTAATACCTCAGAGTAATTAGGTATAAGAAGTACATCGTCGTAGGTTAGACCTTGCCCTACTATTTTAGCTGTGTGTGCTTTCATATTGCAATTGTTGTAGAATTGCACGCGAATTTACTGAAAAAACATAAAAAATCAAAATTTTAATGATAAAAATTGAATATTTTTAAAGCTTCGTTATAAGACGCCTCAAATGACATAGCCTGAATATTTGTTTCTACCTTATTTGCAGTAAAATAAGAAAGCATTTTTTCTGTTGGCATATTTCCGGTTAAATCATCTTTTGCCATCGGACAACCACCAAAACCTTTAATTGCGCCGTCAAAACGTAAACAACCTGCTTTATATGCTGCATCAACTTTTTCAAACCAAGCCGTTGGTGTTGAATGTAAATGAGCTCCAAATTCGATATTTGGATATTTTGGAATTAAATTTGAAAACAAATAATCGATATCTTCTGGAGTTGAACTTCCAACTGTATCAGATAAAGAAAGAATTGTAACGCCCATATTTGCTAACTTTTCTGTCCATTCTCCAACGATATCCACATTCCAAGGATCACCATACGGATTTCCGAATCCCATCGAAAGATAAGCAACAACTTCTTTATTAGTTTTATTTGCAATCTCTAGAATTTCATCTAAGGTAATTAATGATTCGGCAATCGTTTTATGCGTATTTCGCATCTGAAAGTTTTCAGAAATAGAAAACGGAAAACCTAGATATTGAATTTCTTTATGAACCGAAGCCATTTCAGCTCCTTTAGTATTTGCAATAATCGCAAGTAATTTCGAACGCGTTTGCGATAAATCTAGTTGAGCTAAAACTTCAACGGTATCTTGCATTTGCGGAATGGCCTTTGGAGATACAAAACTTCCAAAATCAATCGTATCAAATCCAACACGTAATAACGATTGGATGTATTGAACTTTTTTTTCTGTTGGGATAAAAGCTTTGATGCCTTGCATAGCATCGCGCGGACATTCGATAATTTTAACTGGCTTCATAGTCTTCAAAGATAATAGTTTCTGAATAACGTACAAAAAAAAGCCTTATAAATATTGAATATGAAATTAAAAAAACATAAAAATTGCTAAAGTCACAAAAACTACTATTTGCAACCATTTAAGAATTAGATTAAAAGCTTTGCTTTCTCTTAAAACTAAAGTTAATGAAGATGCAATTATAGCATACAAAACAAAAACAATTAAAGCTTGAATCATAAAAATACTTCCTAATGTATACACCTGAATTTTTAAGTTTCCAATATTCGGATTTAAAAATGTTGGAAAAAGCGCCAAGAAGAACAACATCACTTTTGGATTTGAAATATTCATAATCAAACCTTGAGTGACATTTCTTAAAGGTTTATCTACATTGGTTGATGATTCTTTTAAATGAAAACTTGCGGAAGATTTAAAAACTTGATACGCAATCCATAAAAGATATAAAGCACCAAAAATTTTTATCGCTTTAAATAACCAAGGAATAGCTGTAATCACAGACGAAATTCCGAAAGCTAATAAAGTGGTATGGAATAATAATCCAGTTGCTAATCCAAAAGCGGCCGCAATTCCGAAATTACGGCCTTTGGAAATACTTTGTGACAAAACGTACATTACATCTGGACCTGGTGCAATAGTTAATACCAAACTGGTTAAGAAAAAAGAGAGAATGGTATCTAATGTCATTTTGTTATTTTCTGTTTAAAATTGCTTGATTAATTTCTTTGATTAAACCTGGCCCTTCATATATGAAACCAGTATAAATCTGAATTAAAGCAGCTCCTGCATCTAATTTTTCTAAAGCATCTGCTGCAGAATGAATACCTCCTACTCCAATAATTGGGAAAGATTTATTGCTTTTTTCTGATAAGAAACGAATCACTTCTGTTGAACGCTCACGTAAAGGTTTTCCTGATAAACCACCAACTTCTACTTTATTTTCAGATTTTAAACCTTCGCGAGAAATCGTTGTGTTTGTTGCGATAACTCCAGCAATTTTAGTTTCGTCAATGATTTCAATAATATCTAATAATTGTTCATCTGTTAAATCTGGTGCAATTTTCAACAAAATTGGTTTTGCTTTAGGCTTTTTTAAATTTTTTGATTGAAGCGTTCCTAACAATTCCATTAACGGTTCTTTATCTTGTAACGCACGAAGATTTGGTGTATTTGGCGAACTTACATTTACTACAAAATAATCAACATAATCGTATAAAGCATCAAAACATATAGCATAATCATCAACAGCATTTTCGTTTGGAGTAACTTTATTTTTTCCAATATTTCCACCAATTAAAACGCCTTTATTTTGTTTTAAACGTTGAACCGCTAATTCAATTCCTCCGTTATTAAAACCCATTCTGTTAATGATTCCAGAATCTTCTTTTAAACGGAATAAACGTTTTTTTGGATTTCCTTCTTGCGGTTTTGGAGTAATCGTTCCAATTTCGATAAAACCAAATCCAAAAGCATCTAACTCATTATAAACCTTAGCGTCTTTATCTAAACCAGCGGCAAGTCCAACCGGATTTTTAAATTTTAATCCAAAAACCTCGCGTTCTAATCTTTTATCATTTACTTGATAAATCGATTTAATAATTGAACGAACTCCTGGAATTTTCTGAGTATTTTTAATTAATGAAAAGGTGAAATGATGCACTTCTTCTGGGTCAAATTTAAAAAAAATAGGACGAAGTAAAGATTTATACATAGTTTTAGATGTGTTGTTGATTTTTTTACAAAAGTAGTATTTCTTCTGTCAAATTAAAATAAAAAAATGTGCTTAAAAAACACATTTTAAATTTTAATCACATCCGTCAATCGAACAAGAATTTGCATCATTAGTTGTATTCAAATTTTGGATTTCAGAAAACGCTTGTTGCATCGCATCTGTAAACACTTCAGCTGGTTGAGCACCTGAAACGGCATATTTATTATTTAAAACAAAAAACGGAACTCCACTTACTCCAATTGAACGCGCTTCTAAAATATCTTGTTGAACTTCATAAGCAATAGTTTCGTCATTTAAAGCTTTATGTATGGAATCAGCATCAATTTCAACTTGTTTACCTAAATCTAACAAAACATTAGTACCTGCAACATTTAAACCTTTTTCGAAATGAGCTTTAAAAAGTAATTCTTCCATTTCGTTTTGCTTTCCAAATTGCTTTGCAAGATGCAATATTTTATGTGCTTTTAATGTATTTGCAGCAATCGGATTTGCCACTGAAAAATCAATTCCAGCTGCTTTTCCCATTTCATTTAATCTTTCTTGCATTTGATTATATTGAGATTCTGAAAAACCTTTCTTTTCCATCAAATATTGTTTAGATGTAAATTCTCCGGAAGTTTCAGATAATGTTGGGTCTAATTGAAAGCTTTTCCATTCAATTTCAATTTCATCTTTGAAAGCTAAATTAGCTAATGATTTTTCAAAATTTTTCTTTCCTATGTAACAAAACGGACACATTACATCCGACCAAATTTGAACTTTCATATTTATAAATTTTCTCAAATATAAGATTTCAAAAATAGATTTTTTTTAATTTTTTGCTAAAATATAAACATACAAATAATAACGTATTTTTAATATAGAATATAAAAAATTGCATTAATTTTGTTGCTATGAAACAATGGATAATCATATGGGTTGCTATTTTGCAATTAGCTTCTACAACGCAATTTTCGCAGTTGTACAAGCTACCTGTTTTTATTAGCCATTATTTAGAACACAGTAATAACACATTTAATTTTGATGAATTAAAAATTTTTATTGTACATCATTACGGTGGACATGAAATGGATGAAGATTGGGAAACAGACCAAAAATTACCTTTTATGAATGCAGACCGTGTGCATTTGGATCCATGTTATATTTCAGATTTTAATTTTAATTTATCACCTGAAATTTTCGAAAAAATCAGTCTTCCACAAACTATCTGGAAGAATCAAATCATAACTTTTCCTTATTTAAATTCTATTTGGGAACCACCTAAATTCGCATAATCTTTTTTTGTAAATAAGAGCACTACTTCTATTGAAGTAAGTGCAAATATTCATTTTAAAATAGATTATGATGTTGAATAAAATCATTGATTTTTCAATCAAAAATAAATTCATCATAGGATTATTTACCTTAGCACTTGTAATTTTTGGTGTTTTTGAGGTGAAGAAATTACCTATTGATGCACAACCTGATATTACTTCAAATCAGGTTCAAATTATTACCGTAGCGCCTTCTTATGGTGCCGAAGATATAGAGAGATTGGTAACTTTTCCAATCGAACAAGCAACTGCAAACATTGCTGGAATTACGGAACTTAGAAGTTTTTCTCGTTTTGGATTATCTCTAGTTACTATAGTCTTTAATGATGAAACCGATGTTTATTGGGCACGGCAACAAGTTAGTGAACGATTAAATCAAGTTAAAAGTCTAATTCCATCAGAGATTGGTGAACCACAGCTTGGACCAATTTCAACTGGTTTGGGAGAGATTTATCAATACGTCGTTCGACCTGAAAAAGGTTATGAAAATAAATACGATGCTACCGAATTGAGAACTATTCAAGACTGGGTAGTTCGTCAACAATTATTAAGTGTTCCGGGAGTTGCTGATGTAAGTAGTTTTGGTGGAAAACTTAAACAATATGAAATTGCAATAAATCCACAACGTTTACAAGTTTACAACTTAACCATTAACGATTTGTTCGACGCACTTGAACAAAACAACCAAAACACGGGTGGAGCTTATATAGAAAATGGTCCTACTTCAATGTTTATTCGTTCTGAAGGATTAATTGGTTCTATAGAAGACATTCAGAATATTATTGTTAAACAATTAAACTCAGGTATTCCATTACTTTTAAAAGATGTGGCCGATGTTCGTATTGGGCATGCAACACGTTACGGAGCAATGACTTTCAATGACAGTGGTGAAGTTTCTGGAGCTATTGTAATGATGTTGAAAGGTGAAAATAGTAACGAAGTTGTAGTTCGAGTAAAAGAACGAATCGAAGAAATTAAAAAAACTTTGCCAGAAGGAGTTGTCATTGAACCGTTCTTAGACCGCAAAAAAATGGTTGATAACACCATTCAAACAGTAGAGATTAATTTGTTAGAAGGTGCCTTAATTGTAGTATTTGTTTTGGTTCTGTTTTTAGGAAATATTAGAGCAGGTTTTATTGTAGCTTCAGTAATTCCACTTTCGTTATTGTTCGCCATTATAATGATGAATATGTTTGGAATTGGTGGTAATTTAATGAGCCTCGGTGCGTTAGATTTTGGTTTAATTGTCGATGGTGCTGTAATTATTGTTGAAGCTGCAATGCATCAATTATATCATAGTAAAAAATTTGGTAGTAAACTTAGACTATCAACAGATGAGATGAATCAAACAGTAGGAAGTTCTGCCAAAAAAATGGTCAATTCTGCTGTGTTTGGTCAAATCATTATCTTAATTGTTTATTTACCTATTTTTTCATTAGATGGAATTGAAGGAAAAATGTTTAAACCAATGGCACAAACTGTTGCTTTTGCTTTAATCGGGGCATTTATTTTATCGTTGACTTATGTACCGATGATGACTTCATTCATCTTAAGCAAGAAGAAAAAAACTAAACCAAATGTATCTGATATAGTTTTAGAAAAAGTTGAGTTAAAACATCAAAACTTATTAATCAAAGCCATCAAATCAAGAAAAATAATTTTAGCAACTGTAGCTGTAATGTTTGCATTAGCAATCTTTTTGATGACACGCTTAGGTGGTGAGTTTATACCGTCATTAGAAGAAGGAGATTTTGCAGTTGAAGCGCGTGTTTTACCCGGAAGTAACATTTCGACAACTATCGAATATACATCTAAAGCGGCAAAAATCTTAAAAGAACGTTTTCCTGAGGTTGAAAAAATAGTTACAAAAATAGGAAGTGGAGAAATTCCAACCGAACCCATGCCGATGGATGCAGGTGATATGATTATTGTTTTGAAACCAAAAAAAGAAAGGACTTCAGCCAAAACTTTTCCTGAATTGTCTAAATTGATGAGTGAAGCTGTTGCCGAAGTTCCCGGATTAACTACAAGCTTTCAATATCCTGTTCAAATGCGTTTCAACGAACTAATGACAGGAGCACGTCAAGATGTGGTTGTGAAAATATTCGGCGAAAATTTGGATAGTTTAGCATTTTATGCACAAAAAATGGGAAATGTAATTCAGAAAGTTGATGGCGCTCAAGATTTATATATTGAACCAATAAACGGAATTCCGCAAGTAGTTATCACATTTAACCGTTCATTATTAGCACAATATGGTTTGAATATAGGCGAAGCTAATAAAATAATTAATATGTCTTTTGCAGGTCAGTCGACCGGAAATGTTTTTGAAGGTGAACGCAGATTTAATTTAACAGTTCGATTGGATGAAAAAAGTCGTTCGAATATCGAAGACATAAAAAATATCCTAATTCCTACTCCATCTGGAATTCAAATTCCTTTAAATCAAATTGCAGATGTATCTTTTAAGAATACACCAAATCAAATCCAAAGAGAGAATGCAAAACGTAGAATCATTATTGGATTTAATGTCAAAAATAAAGATGTACAAACTGTAGTCGAAGAACTTCAAAATAAAGTTGAAGCAGAGATACAATTACCCACAGGATATAATACGACTTATGGTGGTGCTTTTGAAAATTTAAATCAAGCTAAAGCACGATTAGGAATAGCAGTTCCGGCAGCATTAGTTATGATTTTTATTATGCTTTACTTCGCTTTTAAATCAGTAAAATACAGTTTATTGATTTATACTGCCATTCCACTTTCTGCAATTGGTGGGGTTTATTTTTTAGTATTAAGAGATATGCCTTTTAGTATAAGTGCTGGAGTTGGATTTATTGCACTTTTTGGAGTTGCGGTTTTAAACGGAATTGTGTTGGTTTCTGAATACAATAGATTGAAAGAATCGGGAATTACAAATACCACACGAATTGTTTTAATGGGAACTCGCACGCGTTTGCGACCGGTTTTAATGACGGCTTTCGTAGCTTCATTAGGATTTTTACCTATGGCGTGGAGCAATGGTTCGGGTGCAGAAGTTCAGCGTCCGCTTGCAACAGTTGTTATTGGTGGTTTATTAATTGCAACTTTCTTAACCTTATTTGTACTACCTATTTTGTACATTTTAATAGAAAAAATAGATATGAAAACATTTAAAAATAAAAAAATAAAAAAGAAAAATTTAAGCTTACTTCTTGTATTAATCTTTTTTTGTTCGGGATTTAATGCTGTAGCTCAAACCTCTTTTAATTATGATGAACTAATTTCTATTGGATTAAAAAATAATTTAACCGTTAAAAAATCAAAATTAGAAACTGAATATCAACAAAAGAATGTAAAATCGCAATTGAGTATTCAACCTACTGATATTTCGGTTGAATTTGGTAATATCAATGCAAATGTGTTTGACCAAAAAATTGCGATAGAACAACGTTTTCAATTTCCTTCGTTTTATTCAAAACAAAAACAATTGAATAAACAGCAAATTGAAACTGCCTTTTTACAAGAAAAAGTGTCAGAAAAGATACTCGAAAAACAAATAGGAAATTTATATGCCGAATGGCAGTTTCTGAATTTAAAACAGCAAATCAATATAGAAAATGTTCGTGTTTATAGTGCGTTTTTAAAGAAAGCTACTTTACGATTTGAAAAAGGTGCTAGTAATCGGACTGAAGTAGCAACTGCAAAAATAAGATTTCAGAAAATTGAAAATGAAGGTAAAACAATTCTGACTCAAATTGAAAATGTAAAAATCGAACTTCAGAATTTACTTCAATTAACTTCTGATTTCACTTTAAATATTGAAGAAAATCAATTTGAAATTCCGATTAAATCAAAACAAAAAAATCATCCTATAATTTCTCATCAAGAAGCCGTTTTAAAAGAAACACAATTAAAATTAGAAGTAGAGAAAACAAAACGTTTACCCGATTTTTCTATAGGATATTACAATCAAAGTTTTAAAGAAATCAATTCAAATCGATTTCAATCAGTAATGATTGGGATTGCTTTACCCATTTTTAGAGGAAGTACTAATGCAAATGTAAAATCGGCTGAAACTGCAATCAAAATTCAAGAAAACGAAATACAAATGCAACGAAATAATCTGAATCAAGAAATTACACAATTAGAAAATGAGCTTTTAACTTATGAAAGTATTATTGCATCTTTTAAATCAACACAATGGCCTGAAGCGCTTTCGTTACAAAAAAATATCGAACAGCAATTATTGTCTGGGGAAATCAATTTTTTAGATTGGGTTATTTTAAACGACCAAATTATTGAATTACAAAATCAGTTCGCAGAACAATTATTTACTCGAAACATCAAGGCCAATTCACTTAATTTTTTAGCTAATTAATTATGAAAAAATACATCGGAATATTATTGAGTTTAATTGTTTTATCATCATGCACTAATAAAACAGAAAATCAAACAGTAGAAACGAAAATCGAAAATAAAATTCAAAATCAAATTACTTTAAGCGATACACAACTTCAAAATATAGACTTACAAATAACACGTGTTGAAAAAGGAATAATGCCCACAACGATTCGTTTAAATGCACGAACAGCAACAACTCCTCAAGACCAAATTTCAATTACAAACATGCTAGGCGGATTTGTAAAATCCATACCTGTTTTACCAGGAAATCTGGTTAAAAAAGGACAGATTGTTGCTATTTTAGAAGATCCAAGTTATGTTCAACTACAAGAAGATTATTTGACAACGAAAGCTTTAATTACCAAAGCAAATGCCGATTATTTACGTCAAAAAGAATTAAATGAAGCTCAGGCAGCAAGTACAAAAGTTTTAGATGAAGCTAAAGCAGAATTGAATTTATTGCAAATTAAAAAACGTGCTCTTGAAGAAAAATTAAAATTAATTGATATTAATCCGAATCAAGTTTCTTTAACTAACTTAAAAAGAAGTTTGTCAATTACTGCTCCAACTTCAGGAATTGTAACAGAAATTTATGTTAATCGTGGTAAATATGTTTCAAGTTCAGAACCTATTTTAGAAATCATTCAAACAGGAGCGCCGATGCTTAATATAAAAGCATTTGAAAATTCTTTAGCATTATTAAAAATTGGACAAGAATTAGAAGCTTATACAAATACAAACGTTGATGAAAAAATAACAGCTAAAATCGTTTCGATTTCACAACACATTAATACGGATGGTTCTGTTGATGTTTTAGCTAAAATAGTTAATCCAAATCAAATGAAATTTACAACGAATATGTATTTCAATGTTGAATTAACTTCTGAATCTAATTCGGCAGATTTATTACCTGAAGCTTCAGTTATTCATTTTGAAGGTAATGACTATGTTTTTGAAATGAAATCAAAGAATAACTTTCAATTGATTCCTGTTAAAATCGGAACTAAATCAAATGGAAAAATTCAAATAACATCGCAATTAGATACTTCAAAACAATATGTAGGTAAAGGTGCTTATGCCATTTTAATGGCAATGAAAAATAGTCCAGAAGCAGAATAATTAATTTAAACGCATTTTGTAAAAGAAATGCGTTTTTTGCTTAAAACATAATATCAAAATAAAAAATATCGAATCATAATTTTATTACTTTTATCATTCAAACTAAAAACAAAAAATTATGGCACAAGTAAATGCTTATTTAAATTTTAATGGTAATTGCGAAGCGGCTTTTACATTCTACAAAAATGCTTTTGGAACTGAATTCGAATACATGGGGCGTTTTAAAGACATGCCTTCTGAATGTGAATTAAGCGAAGAAGAAGGAAACAAAATAATGCATGTAACTTTACGAATTAGTGAAGAAACTGTTTTAATGGGAAGCGATGCTAACGAAAAATTTGGTCCGGCTGCAACTTTTGGTAACAACATTTCAATCTCAATAAATACATCATCTGAAGAAGAAGCAAACGATTTGTTTAACAAACTTTCTACTGACGGAACAGTTACAATGCCTTTAGCTAAAACTTTCTGGGGTGCTTATTTTGGTATGTTTATCGATAAATTTGGAATTAACTGGATGGTTAATTACGATTACGAAACAACTAAATAAAAATTATATATAAGAAAACGCTTTTTATTTTTATTTGACGGCTCTTTATAATATATTTGAAAAAGTAAAAAACTTTTAAATTATTATGAAAACGATTCGAATTAAAAATATGGTATGTCCACGATGTATAATGGTGGTTGAAAAAACATTAGAAGATTTAGGATTCGATTTAAACGATGTTGAATTAGGCTTAGTAGAATTTCACGAACCTATTACGTTAGATGACCGTAATAAAATAGAAGAAAAATTAGTGCCGCTTGGTTTTGAGATTTTAGACGATAAAAAGAGTCAAACGGTTGAGCGAATTAAAACTCAGATTATTGAGCTAGTTTCTAAAGAAGTAAACGATTTAACCATTACGCTTTCTGAATATTTATCGAGTAAGTTACAAACAGATTACAATACTTTAAGTCAATTATTTTCAACACAAAAATCGCAAACTATTGAGCAGTTTTACATTCTTCAGAAAATAGAAAAAGTAAAAGAATTATTAGTTTACGACGATTTATCATTGACAGAAATTGCTTATAAAATGAATTACAGTTCGGTTGCACATTTAAGTACGCAATTCAAAAAAATTACGGGTTTAACACCAAGTCATTTTAAAGAAATAAAATCATTAAAAGACGAAATGATTAATAAATAAGCTAAAAAACTTCCTTTGCGGGAAGTTTTTTTTATTTACAATATAAAGAATATAAAATAAGCGATATTTATTAATGTTATAAATCCGAGTATAGAATCATATTGTTCTTCGAATCTCATTTTTTTATCAACAAAAATCACATAAATCTCAAACAATAAAAATAAAAAATACAAGATTGGAATTGGACTATTAAAATTGATAATAGAAACATAATGCGTTAACTCCTCTCCTCCGGCTCTAATACGAACAAAACTAATATTATCTGTAAATACGTTTTTTCCGAGATATAAAAATTTAGGTTTGTAAACAGAATACAAATTACTTATTTGCTCTGAAATTTCAAACTCACCTTCATTTGTACGAATATAAAAATGATGTTGATTGCTTCTTCCTGATTTAATTTCTCTTCCATAAATATCAATTACTTGAACAGGTATTTCATTTTTAGGAATTAAGAATAAAAAAAATATAGCTAGAATATTAAATACAGCTGAACCGATTGCAACTTTTGTCAATGTAGAAAAAGTGCTTATTTTTTGTTCTACATTTTTTTTAAAATCAGCTTTACTATTTGATTTTAAATATTGATTAGGAAGTCCAAAATCGTTCATTTTAGAATCACCTTGTTTTTTAATCAGATAAAAAATCTGAAACCAAGTTACAATTGGAATTACACTAATAAAAGCAAATTTCGCTTTTGAATTAAAATCATGAAAACGTTTAATTGCCTGAATATAAAGCAACGTATAATAGAAACCATTTACAATTAAACATAACAAAGAGTCTAATAATTTATCTGAAATAAAAAATACCATTGCAACCAAATACACAGCAGTAAATAAAGCCGTTCTGAATTGATATGTTTTAACATCAATTCTTCCGTAAAGTCCAAATACATTTTCTTTTTCAAAATGTCGAGCGTCTATGTGCGGATTTTCATTTATAAGCTTAGCATAAAATGAAATTTTATCATCTTCGTAATTCGCTTTCGGTTCAAAATTTGAATGATAAGAATGTACGGTATTTTCTGTTTTTGAAATTTGTTTTTTCTTTAAAACAATTTGACTAAATACATAATTTTTAGAAACTGAATTGAAGCAGAATAATTCAACTAATAAATTGGTACTAACTTCAGTAATTCGTATTTTTTTACTTCCCGCTTTTTCAACTTTGCCAAACGGGCGTAATTCAACAACATCAGCATCAAAAACTTCCCATGTAAAAGTCACAACATCACCAACTGTAAATTCTGAATTGTCGCAATAAAAAACCGCAATCGTCGGAACGATATTAATTTCTTTTTTTTGTTGCTGCTTTGCAAAATCAAGTAGTTGATTGTAATGAAAACGTCTTGAATCATCAATCAAAACTTCATAAGCTTCTTTAATTTCAATAAAAAGTAAAGAAGCATTTTGTGCAGGATTTACATCGGGATGGTATTTTTTTGAAAGATTACGATAAGCTGCTTTTATTTCAATTGTATTTGCAGAACGAGAAATTTGTAAAATAGAATAATAATCTTTCATTTAAGAAATCTAATTAGTGATATTGATAAATCAATTTTAATATATAAAAAATCAGTTATTACAATTTTTATTAGTATTATTAGTTATAAAATTAAACTAAATCAACTCGATAAAATTCAAAAATAACTAAAACAAATTACTATATAAAACATAACTCATTGCTAAACTAAACACAAAAAAGAAACCTAAAACAAAGCCAAAATTGTCATTTGATTTTTTTTCTCTTATGAATGTTAGGTAAAACTGAACCATTAAAATAAAAATATATATAACCGCAAAATTTCCAACATTATTATAATAAGAAACATTTTCTTTTAAAGAAGCTTCATCTGTTTGAATTCGATAATAAGCCAATTCATTGTTTGCAGTACTTGTCCCAAAAATAACAATTCTATGATTCATAGCTTGTAAGTTTTCTGCCATATATTGCGGAACCTCAAGTTTAAAATCATCAAATTCAATAAAATAATCTGTCCAACCATAATCGGAATTAGAAAATGCTCGAATGGCTTGAAGTTCTGTTTCTTTGATAAAAAAATAGGGATATGAAAAATAAATAACGAGATTGACACAAGCAAAAAGCCAAATGAAAATTTCTAATCCGTCTGGTCTATTTATTTTGAAATTAAAAATGTTGATTTTTTTATTTTGATTTGGTGTACTTGAATTTGATTCATCAATTTCACTGTTTGAATCAAAAGAAACCGTTTCGTAAAAAGTTTGTGTCGGAATTTCTCTCTTTTTTAAAACAATTTGACTAAAGACATAATTTTTAGAAACTAAATTAAAACAGAACAATTCAACTAATAAATTAGTACTAACTTCAGTAATTCGTATTTTTTTACTTCCCGCTTTTTCAACTTTGCCAAACGGACGTAATTCAACCACATCAGCATCAAAAACTTCCCAAGTAAAAGTCACGACATCACCAATTGTAAATTCTGAATTGTCGCAATAAAATACAGCAATTGTCGGAACAATATTAATTTCTTTTTTTTGTTGCTGCTTTGCAAAATCAAGTAGCTGATTGTAATGAAAACGTCTTGAATCGTCAATCAAAACTTCATAAGCTTCTTTAATTTCAATAAAAAGAAAAGTAGCATTTTGTGCGGGATTTACATCGGGATGGTATTTTTTTGAAAGATTTCGGTAAGCTGCTTTTATTTCAATTGTATTTGCAGAACGAGAAATTTGTAAAATAGAATAATAATCTTTCATTTAAGAAATCTAATTTGTAATATTGAATATTGATTTCCAATTTATGAAAAAATACTCAATAATTTCAAGCATTCTATTTATAATATTAACAATTGTTTTTTATAAAATTCCAAGAACAGAAATTAAAAGTGAATTTATAAGTCAAACGCAGTTAGGAACAAATCCGATACTTTCGTCTTGGAAAGTAAAAACTGCACATGCCGAATTTATATCGCCAAATTCGGTTGATAATTTTAATGATAAAACTGTTTATTTAGGGAAAGAATTTTTTGGAGATGACGTAGTTTATTTCAGAAGTGCTTATTATTATGACAAAGGAAATGTTTTTGTAAAAGGAATCCATACTAAAGATTATGGGTATATTTTTATCAGCTTATTGATGGGATTGCAATTTTTTATTTTAATCGGTTTTAATCCTAAAAAAGAACATTTATTTCTTAACGCATTTTGTATTTTCTTGATTGTTTTGCAATTTATTTATATGCTAAAAGTTTGGATTATATAAAAAAACTGAAAGCTCATCACTTTCAGTTTTTTTGTTTTACCAATTTAATTCTTTAACGCCTTTTATAAAAATCCAGCGTACATAAACCTTTTGACCTTGTTGTGTATCAAAAACTTTAAATTGTGGCGCTAAGATTGTTGCAACCACAGCTCCAGCCAATGAACCCCAAATTGAAGTTAAGTCAGTAAAAAATTCAACTCCCAATCTTACAATGATAAATAAAATTGCGAAACAAAAAAATTGTGCTATAAATACTTTCGTTTTTTTACTCATTATTCTTGATTATTTTGAAATTTAGTACGTTTACTACCAGCATACATTTCGTATTTTACCAAACGTGATTCTAATTTTCCATTAAACAATTTAATTTTTCTTGAAGGTTTTAATCCAACAAATTTTAAAGCTTCAATGTTTCCTGTTATAAACCAAGAATTGGTTCCTGGATAACTTTGCTTTAATGTATCACCAATCTCGCGGTAAAAACGTTCTAAATCAATATCTAAACGTTCACCATAAGGCGGGTTGAAAACCATGTGTAACGGACCTTCGGTCTCCTTTTCAGTATCAAAAAAATTAGCTTCTTCAATTTGAATATAATCATCCAAATTTGCATTCTTGATGTTTGATTTTGCTTTCATAACTGCCGAAGGTGCTTTGTCATAACCTTTTATGGTATAATGAAATTCGCGCGTTTTGTTTAATAACGACGTTTCAATTTTTTCAAATAAATCATTATCCCAATCATTCCATTTTTCAAAAGCAAATTCTCTACGATTTATGTTTGCTGGGATGTTACAAGCAATCATTGCAGCTTCTGCCAAAAAAGTTCCAGAACCACACATCGGGTCTAAAAAGTGTGAATTTCCATCCCAACCAGACATCAATAAAATACCAGCTGCTAAAACTTCATTAATTGGAGCTAAGTTAGTTGCTGTACGATATCCACGGTGATGTAATGAAGCGCCTGATGTATCTAAAGAAACTGTACAAACATCATTTTGAATGTGGATATTTATGCGAACATCTGGATAATCTTTATCGATATCTGGACGTTTTCCAATATTATCTCTAAACTGATCTACAATTGCATCTTTGGTTTTTAAAGCCACAAATAACGAATGATTAAAATGATCCGAATTTAGTGTTACATCAACAACAAACGTTTGATTAACTCTAAAAACTTTAGACCAATCAATACTTTGAACACCTTTATATAAACTTTGATCGTTGTAAACTTTGAAAGTAGCAATAGGTTTTAAAACTTTTAAAGCTGTACGCAAAGCTAAGTTTGCTTTGTACATAAAACCTTTATCGCCATAAAAACTCACCATTCGAACACCTTGTTCTACTTGTTGAGCACCTAATTGATTTAATTCTTTTGCTAAAACCTCTTCAAAACCGAAGAAAGTTTTTGCCACCATTTTAAAATTTTCCATACTTGATATTCCCTTCCGTCAGGAATCATAAATTTAAATTCTATATATCTACAAAAATAACTTATTTTTGTATGTTATAAAAAAATAAAACGCCCTAATGCAAAAAGAAACAAAGACTTGGTACGCCTCGTGGTTTGATACGCCTTACTACCACATTTTATATAAAGATAGAGATTACGATGAAGCTCAATTATTCATCGATAATTTAAACCAATATTTAAATTTACCCGAAGATGCAAAGGTTTTAGATTTAGCCTGCGGTCGCGGCCGACATTCGATTTATTTAAACAAACTTGGTCACAATGTGATTGGTGCAGATTTGTCTGAAAATAGTATCGCTTATGCCAAACAATTTGAAAACGATACATTGAAATTTGAGGTTCATGATA
This sequence comes from Flavobacterium sp. I3-2, assembly GCF_013389595.1. Taxonomy (NCBI): domain Bacteria; kingdom Pseudomonadati; phylum Bacteroidota; class Flavobacteriia; order Flavobacteriales; family Flavobacteriaceae; genus Flavobacterium; species Flavobacterium sp. I3-2. The sequence continues at coordinate 2,655,533 of NZ_CP058306.1, read as the reverse complement.
TGCGTAAACCTTTCGATGAAAAATTTGATACCATTTTAAACTTATTTACAAGTTTTGGTTATTTTCCGGAAGAAGAAGATAATGTTACTACATTAAAAGCAATTCAAGCAAGTTTGACAGAATATGGTTTAGCAGTTATGGATTTCATGAATGCTGAAAAAGTAATTAAAAACTTAGTTCCGACTGAAATCAAAACTGTTGAAGGAATCGATTTTCACATTACAAGAAAATACGAAAACGGATTCATTTACAAGAACATTAAATTTGAAGACAAAGGAGAATCATTTGATTTCACAGAACGCGTTCGTGCTTTAACTTTAGAAGATTTTGAAACGATGATGGAAAAAGCTGATATTTATTTATTAGATATTTTCGGAAATTATAAACTTCAGAAATTTCACAATCAAGAATCAGATCGTTTAATAATGATATTTAAATAAAAACAATGCTGATTTATATTTTACCTTTTGTATCAATTATTTTAGGTTATTTAATAGCTATTTTTTTTCAACCTAAAAACAAACAAAACCTAAAATTACTTTTAGCTTTTAGTGGTGCTTTTTTGTTAACAATAACTGTTTCGCATCTTCTTCCTGAAGTTTATTATCATGAAATAGAAAAGGAAATTAAAACCGAATTAGTAACGCAGCAGCAAAATAACCATAAACATCACGATCATGATCATGCACACGAAGGTCACAATCATGTTGAAGCAGATCATAATCATGATTCGCATCAAATAGCTGAAGTTGATGATCACGCTGGTCATAACCACAATCACAATCACGGTTCTTTAAAAATTATCGGATTGTTTATTATGATTGGAATTGTATTTCAGATTGTTTTGGAATATTTTTCTAGAGGCGCAGAACATGGTCATGTGCACATTCATGAGAAAATGTCAAAAATACCTTGGGCGCTTTTTATCAGTTTAAGCTTACATGCGCTTTTAGAAGGTATGCCGTTAAGTAAACAAAATAATTTAGCCTTAGGAATTGCGATTCACCACTTACCTATTGCTATGATTTTGACCTCATTTTTCATGCAAGCACAATTAAACAAGAAAAGTATTTTCTTATTTATGATGTTCTTCTCGATTATGACACCGTTAGGAACATTTGCATCAGAACAATTGAGTTTCTTATCCAATTATTATACCGAAATATCAGCTATTGTAGTCGGAATTTTATTCCATATTTCTTCGACTATTATTTTTGAAAGTAGTGAAGGACATAAGTTTAATTTAGCAAAATTAATTGCTATTATTTTAGGAATCCTTCTGGGATATTTTGTTTAAAAATGACTAGAACTTAAAAGTACATATATAGTTTTCGATAATTTTAAAAATTAAAAATTTAGACAGTAGCGCTTAAATGTTGCTACTGTTTTTTGTTCTATAGATTCTAAATTTTAAATTTCATCTTGATGTATTTACTTTTAAATTAACATGTGATTCTGATGTTCAAACTGTACATTCTTCTTCTCTAGATGTTTTACTTTAGATTCAAAATCTAGAATTTGTTTTATAGTGACTTTAATAAAGTATCTACCCTGATTTAAAAACTTAAGGTGTAATTTCGTTGACTACGTTTTATATAATTATTTGATTCTTTCATAACAACTTTTTTTGTGTATTACTATTTCAGATTGAAACATAAAAAAAATGTTTCGAATTAAAATTCGAAACATTTTTTTTAAAATATTATAAATTTAGTTATTTAACATAACTGGCATTACAAGCATTGTAACTGTTTCACCTTCGTCTAAACCGTCAACCGGAGTCAAAATTCCAGCACGATTAGGTAAAGACATTTCTAACAAAATTTCGTCAGATTGTAAGTTGTTTAACATTTCTGTTAAGAAACGTGAATTGAAACCAATTTGCATATCGTCTCCTTGATAATCACAAGTTAAACGCTCATCTGCCTTGTTTGAGTAATCGATATCTTCTGCAGAAATGTTTAATTCTGTTCCTGCAATTTTTAAACGAATTTGATGTGTTGTTTTATTAGCATAAATTGCAACACGACGTACTGAACTCAAAAACTGAGTTCTAGCGATGATTAATTTATTTGGATTTTCTTTAGGGATAACCGCTTCGTAATTTGGATATTTTCCGTCGATTAAGCGACAAACTAATGTATAATTATCAAACGAGAACATCGCATTAGAATCGTTATATTCGATTTTAACTTCAGCATCTGAAGTCATTAAAATACTTTTTAAAATATTTAATGGCTTTTTAGGCATAATGAAATTAGCTTCTGTAGAAGAAGTAATATCTGTACGAGAATATTTAACTAATTTGTGCGCATCTGTTGCTACAAAAATGACTCCAGTTGGTGCAAATTGAAAATAAACTCCAGACATAACCGGACGTAAATCATCATTACCAGCAGCAAAAATGGTTTTGCTAATTGCAGTAGCTAAAATCTCAGCAGGAATTAACGTTGTAGAAGGGTCTTCTAATAATTCTGCTTTTGGAAATTCTTCACCTGGAGCATACGCTAAAACATATTTTCCTAAGTCTGAACTAATTTCGATTGTACTATTATCTTTTACAGTAAAAGTTAACGGTTGTTCTGGGAACGTTTTTAAAGTTTCTAATAATAAACGAGCTGGAACTGCAATGCTACCTTGACTTGTAGATTCAATTTCTAAAGTAGCAGACATCGTTGTTTCTAAATCTGAAGAAGAAACTTTTAATTGATTGTTATCAAGTTCAAATAAAAAATTGTCAAGTATATGCAGCGTATTACTACTATTAATAACACTTCCTAAAACTTGTAATTGTTTCAATAAATACGAGCTCGATACGATGAATTTCATGTGAATCATTTTTTAATTTGCCTTTTCTGACAATTATTTCTACAAATATATTTTATTAATGTCAATAAAAAAAGTTATTTTATCAACACTATTTTGTGTATTTCTTTTTTCGAAGATAGGTAAATATAAAACCAAAGATTATTAGTAAAACTATTGGTAATCCAACAATTAACGTTCTAATTTTATCATAATCTTTATAAACTTCTTCTTTATTTAAAAGCGGTAATTTCACATCTTTAGTTCGAATGTTGATAAGTCCGTTATCATCTAAAAGATAATTTACCGAATTCATTAAAAACTCTTTATTACCAAATAAATTATTTGTCCATTTATCGTAACCCAATTCCATAGGTTCATAATTCTGGTCTAACTGATTTCTAGCAACATCGCCATCCGCAATAACAACCATTTTATTGGTAACACCTTTATTTTTAAAATTTTTATCTTCAAATGGAAGTACACGGTTATTAAATACCGAAGTAAAATTACCTTCTAGAAGAACCGCTAAAGCAATATTTCCGTGGTCTTTATATGTTTCTGGTGTTACTTCTTCTGCAATTACATTTAACGAAATTTCTGACGGAACACCAACTGTTTTAGAATAAGGCGAAGATTGTAATAAAATTGTTTTCTTTATGTCGTTCTTCAACGTATCAATACTGTTTGCAAAATCAAATTTAACACCATCGATGTTCTTAACAATTGGATGATTGGAAGTACTCATTGCAAATGGTGCAAACTTCCACGTAAATTCTTCATAAACGGTTTCGCTTCCTTGTTGACCAGTAGCTAATTTAATCGGAGTTCCCATTTCATCCTTAACTAAATTCGGATTTAAACGAATACCGTATTTAAAAAGCATTTCACCCAAACTTTGATCCTTAGGATAAGCCAACATTGAACCGTTCATGCTCAAACTATCCATTTCTGCTTGAACTTGATCTAACATCCATAACGATTTTCCACCGTTCATCACATACTGATCTAAAACCTGAATTTTATCCTCAGAAAAAGGTTTTGATGGTTTTGCTATAATAGCTAAATCATATTCACTTAATTGAGCTAATGCTTTTTGTGGATTCATTGCTACGCTATCTAAAGTAAATGGTGCAATAAAATAGCTATCTCTTAAACTCATTAAAAAATCAGCCATGTAAATATCATTTACTTCACCAATACCTTTGATGATGGCGATTTTTTTTGATTTCTCGTGAATTACTTTATTAATACCATCAACAAAAGCATACTCTAAATGTTGAACAGAAGTATTCACTTTTTCTTCGGTTGAAGCTCCCATTGCGTTTTTCAACAACGGAATACGAGCTGTTCTACCTTGAAAAGTAACTTTTGCCCACGGAAAAACAACTTCTTGCGATTGTTTTCCTTTATCGTTAACAGTTACGTTAATTGGTTTGTAACCTTCTTTATACATTTGTTCAATTACTTGAAGCGCATTTTCTTCAGAAATAATCGGATTAACAAACTTATAAATTACGTTATTATTGTATGCAGAAAATTCCTCTAAGATTTGTTTTGTTTCGGTTTGTAAACGACGAAATTCTAACGGAAAATTTCCTTCTAAATAAACTTCTATTTCAATAGGTTCTTGAACTTCTGAAATGATATTCAAAGCAGGTTCTGACAATGTATATCTATTATCGTGTGTTAAGTCAAAACGTGAAAAAACAAACGAACTAGCAAAGTTTATTGCTAATAAAGCAACTAAAGTTCCTAATAAACTTAGTACGGATTTTTTTACTTTTCCTGTCATTATTTCTTCATCGTTTTAAGATTAAACACCGTTGCACTAATAAAAAACACAATTACAGAAACAAAATAAACCAAATCTCTGGTATCAACCACTCCTCTACTTATACTTTTGAAATGGTAATTCATACCGATTTTTTCTACAAAAGAATTTTGTATTTTTAGTAAAGAAGTAATTTCATCAAAACCAAAATAAGCAACATAACATAAAACAATAGCAATGATAAATGCTACAATTTGATTATCTGAAAGCGTTGATGTAAAAATTCCGATAGAAGCATAACTTCCTACCAAAAACAACAATCCGATGTAAGCTCCGATTGTACTTCCTAAATCCATATTATTGGCAGGATTTCCGTACGGATTTAAAATAAAAATATAAAGTAAGGTTGGAATTAAAGCAATTACAATCAAGCAAAAAGCGCCGAAAAATTTTCCTAAAACAATATTTCGCATCGAAATAGGTTTTGTAAAAAGCAATTCGATGGTTCCTTGTTTTTTTTCATCCGAAAAGCTTTTCATTGTTACTGCCGGAATTAAGAATAACAAAATCCAAGGCACCAATTTAAAAAACGGAGTCAAATCGTTATAACCACTTTGAAGAATGTTGTAAGGTCCGTCTAAAACAAACAGAAATAATCCGTTTAATAACAAGAAAAATCCGATTACCAAATAACCGGTTATTGATCCGAAAAACGATTTAAATTCACGAAGTAATATTGCTTTCATAAATAAATTAAGGTAAAGATGCTATTTTATCAACACTCCAAGCTTCTGGCTTAGCGTTAAAATGTTGTTTGGTATATGCCCAAACTTCTTTAAACAAATCGGAATGACGGTAATTTTCTAAATCAGCCACATCATTCCAAATACTATATGTAAATATAATACAAGGATTGTCTTTATCACGATACATTTCTAAAAAATTATTTCCTGGAAAATTTCGAATCTGATTTTTAACCGTTTCAAAATGTTCTAAAAATTCGGGAATTTTTTCTTCGTGAAAACTTAATTTTACAATACGTATAAACATAATTTATTCTTGTTCTTTTGTTTCAAATTCAATGGTTACCGAATCGCGATAAGTTAAACCTAAAAGCGATTTTACACTTCCGGTTTTAACCGGATTTGATTTATATAAGGATAATTGTAAGAAATCCAATTCGTTAAAAATTAATAAAGCATCACCTTCATAATCTTTAAGCGATTTGACCTCTAAATTAAAATCGGAATAATAATTATTAATACGACTGATTTTATAACGACTTCCAATTGACATTCTAAAATTTCGTCCTTTTCCGATGTCGTTAAACATACGTTTAGATACATTGATTACCGCATTTCCGTAATGATCTTCATAAACAATTGTTCCTCGAATCGAATTTTCATCATTCGAAACAATTGGTTTAACATCAACGAAAGTCACACATTCGGCAACAACATTTCCTAGATTCTCAAGTTTATCGCCATTAGAAATTTTCGATGCTGTTTGTACAAAAACATCCATCGCACATTTTGCATTTGCATTAACTTCTAATTCAACAATCAAATCGGCTGGATATTGTTCTGTTAAAACTCCTAAAATACCATTATTAGGAGCTAAAAAGTATTGTTCGTTCCAATGAAGAGCAACAAAGCTGTCAACTTCATAAAGTTCTGCATCAACACAAACAATATGAATGGTATCTTTTGGAAAAGCATCACAAACACCATTTATAATATAACTTGCGTTGGTTATATTATAAAAATCTACGTTATGTGAAACATCAATAATCTGACAATTAGGCATCAAAGACAAAAGTTTTCCTTTGGCAACAGCAACGAAATGATCTTTAATTCCAAAATCAGTAGTAAGTGTTATTATTGACATTAATTAAATATGATGTATTAGTGTTTATTAATTTTTTTTGTTAGATTTGAGTATTACAAAACTAATTTTTTTTAATTAAAACTAATAGCTTTTGAACGAAAGAATCATAGAATTAGAACATATTACTCCAAAAGATTTTTGGGGACCTCAAGATATCCATTTAGGAATTATTAAAAAACTATATCCAAAGTTAAAAATCGTAGCTCGAGATACAACCGTTAAAGCCTTTGGTGACGAAGAACTTTTAGATGTCTTTGAAGTTCGTTTTGAACGTATTACCAAATATTTTCAGAAATATAACACCTTAAACGAAAACATCATCGAACGATTGATTATGGATGATTTACCGCAACAGCATATGCACAAAAGCGACCAAATTTTGGTTCATGGAGTTGCCGGGAAATTAATCAAAGCAATGAGTGTAAATCAACAAAAATTGGTTGATTATGTAAACAAGAATGATATGGTTTTTGCGATTGGACCTGCTGGAACAGGAAAAACCTACACCGGAGTAGCTTTAGCAGTTCGTGCGTTAAAAGAAAAGCAAGTAAAAAGAATCATTTTAACTCGACCTGCTGTTGAAGCTGGAGAAAATTTAGGATTCTTACCTGGTGATATGAAAGAAAAATTAGATCCGTACATGCAACCATTGTATGATGCATTACGCGATATGTTACCCGCGCAAACTTTAGAAGATTACATTACCAAAGGAATTATTCAAATTGCGCCATTAGCTTTTATGCGAGGACGAACTTTAGATAATGCTTTTGTGATTTTGGATGAAGCACAAAATACCACACATTCTCAGATGAAAATGTTTTTGACACGTATGGGAAAAAATGCTAAGTTTATAATTACCGGTGATCCAGGTCAAGTAGATTTACCTAAAAAAGTAAATTCAGGTTTAAAAGAAGCTTTAGAGATTTTATCTGATGTAGACGGAATTGGTGTTTTATATTTAGATGATAAAGATATTGTTCGTCATCGCTTAGTAAAACATATTGTTGCAGCTTATAAAGACGTGGAAACCGATAACGAGTTTGATCCTCAAAAATTCATTCAACGAAGAATTGAAGCGAGAACAAAAAAAGAAAATCAACAGAAACAAAACGAAGAAATAAAAGAAAACGAAACTAAATAAGTTTCGTTTTTTTAATTCTTTTTAAAAATAACTTCGCTTATATTTCTTCAACAATACAAAATACGCAATGATTAAATTTACGTTAATCGCTTATTTTTATTAAACCCGCAAAAAATTTTAACAAATAAATTATTTTTTATATATTGCGTGTATATAAATGTTACATGTAATTAAAGTGAAATTTAGTGCTTCAATTTTTTTCTGAATATTCTGAAATTATTGAAGCAAAATATCGTGAAAACTGAACTTTGAAAAATTCTATTTTTAAGAAAAACATTACGAAAAATCTTGTTTTTAAGTTGACGAATTAAAATGTTTTAAAAAGAAATTGAAACAAATTAAATCGAAAACTGAAAAAGAAATCAAATCGAAAACTGTAAACGCAATGAAATAACTCAGATTGAAAAATTTTAGTTTTGAAATTGAATCGTTAAATCAGAAAAAAATGAAATTCGTTTTGAAACTTTTCGGAAGTTCTTGACGTTCAAATAGAAATCAATTTTTATGTACTTTTACTACATGTAACATCAGTTTTGCAAAATGCGGTGTAAAGGCTTTTTTTTAAGTTTTGGCTTTTTAAGTCGCAAATACATTTCGTTTTGTAAAAAATATTAAATTTACAAAAGCCAAAATGTTTTGCTCGTGTTTTGGAATTTCTTCAAACTTTGTTTTGTGAAATTCCCGCACTTCGCAAAGCTGCGGCGCGTTGTACGCAATTTTAGGACGTACTTTCCGAATAAAAGTTTGGTAATTTTAATAAGAAGGAGTTGTTTTAAAGGCAAAAAATAAGGATTATTTTGCCTGCTAAGCTTTGCAAAAGATTTTGCTGAAAACTCGTTTTCAAAGCGAAACGCTAAAAAGCTTAGACAAGTTAATGAAAAAAAATGACAAAGTCAAGTAATTGACTGTTTTTCATTAATTTAAAACAACAAGATTCTTATATTTACCAAACATAAGTTTAAATGACGTTCGCAAATCGGGGATTTAGCGCAATAATTTAAACTTATTTTATATGGAAAGGAGTCCAAAACTGTTCAAGTAAAAACTTCGTACAACATCGTATTGGCAAAATTGCGAGCATAACTAAACGCAACTGTTATCTATATTTTCTCGCAACTTCGCCAATACGTCCAACGTTGTACGACATTTTATGAAGACAATCTCATCAATAAACACTGAATACGGCAATATAGTTTTTACAAAGGATAACCTTACAAATGCTTTTGAATTTAACTCTACACATAAAATAAATAATATTGAATATAAGTCATTATTACAAAAAGCTAAAACAAATATCAATATTCCAATTGAAATTATTTATTACTACAAAAATAGAAAATTAAAATCTGTTAATATTTATATTGAAATTGAATATTTAAAAGAAATTTATAAACCTAATAATATAGATTATAAAGATTATATTATCAATTATATTGAGTTTTGTGAAAATGAATATCGAAAGCTTTTAAATTCATTAATTACAACAAGAAAAACAAATTTTGATTGGGGAACTATTAAAATACAAACTGACCCAAGAACTTATGATTCATTTATCGAAATAAAGTATAATAAAACGCCAGAAATGGCAAAAATAAATCAAGAAAAATTTGAATACATTTTCATTGATATAGATGGTACAGCCAGGGAATTGAGTGATGAAGAGAAATCATACTTATCAGAAAAGTTCAATCCAAATGATGGAGCGAGACCTTATATAAAGTTAGATTACAATCAATTAACTCCGGATAATAAAATTTGTGGATTTTTAAAGCGAGATAAATTGCCACAGAATATAATAATTAAAAAATAAAAACGTCGTACAACATCGGCTTGACGAAATGCGGGGTTAAGAGCAAAATTGAACTTCTCGCCTAATTTCCCGCCAAAAGCTGTTTGCTTTTGTTTTTTTATTAAATTTACCAAAAGGCTCACAGCTTTGGCTCAGTTTCGGTCTGAATTGAACTTTCGCTCAATCCAAGCCCGCACTATCGCCAAGCCGCGGCCCGTTGTACGCAATTTTAGGACGTACTTTCCGAATAAAAGTTTGGTAATTTTAATAAGAAGGAGTTGTTTTAAAGGCAAAAAATAAGGATTATTTTGCCTGCTAAGCTTTGCAAAAGATTTTGCTGAAAACTCGTTTTCAAAGCGAAACGCTAAAAAGCTTAGACAAGTTAATGAAAAAAAATGACAAAGTCAAGTAATTGACTGTTTTTCATTAATTTAAAACAACAAGATTCTTATATTTACCAAACATAAGTTTAAATGACGTTCGCAAATCGGGGATTTAGCGCAATAATTTAAACTTATTTTATATGGAAAGGAGTCCAAAACTGTTCAAGTAAAAACTTCGTACAACATCGTATTGGCAAAATTGCGAGCATAACTAAACGCAACTGTTATCTATATTTTCTCGCAACTTCGCCAATACGTCCAACGTTATGTGTAATTTTTCACAAAGAGTATGGAAATCACTGAGGAAGAAATTAAAGAATTGAGATCCATTAAAGAATTTTCTGAAATAGGATATCAATATACAATAATGTACATTGCCAGGATTCATTCACAAGCCGAATTCTTATTTTCAAAGGTAATAATGTTACAAGATAAATTATATACTAGATATGAAATATCAGAAATTATCGAAGCTTTTACTATAAAATCAATTTGTGATTGGGAATGGTATATTGAAAAAATGATAAGTGAAACATTGAAAAATGATACAACAAAATTGTCAGAAACTTTAAACTTAGAATTACCAAAAAAAATATCTACTGACGAATGTTTTGCATATTTGAATGGTTTAAATTACTTTGATTTGAAAAATGCTTCAAACTTAAAAACCATATCGAAAAAAGTTCTTGTAGATGAATACAATCCTTTTTTAAAAATTAATAATGAAGCTAAAAATAAAATTGATGAATTTTATATCATAAGGAATTATGTAGCTCATAAAAGTAAAAAGTCTAAAAAATCACTTATTAATATTTATAAAAAATACGAAATATTAGAATTTATAGAGGCTGGAGAATTTTTACTTTCAAAAAGTAATAAAAATTCTAAAACTATTATATTTCAAGATTTCGGTTCAGCATTTTGGCTTTCAGCATTTAACATATTAGAGTTTTTATATCCAAATATTTATAAATGGATAGTTAAAGATGAAAAAATATACAACGAAAAGTGTCATTTAAGATTACATTATTTAATGTATTTAAGTCCAAATAAACCACAATAAATTAAAAATATGAGTTTAGAAAAAATTAAACAAGAAATTCAGATAATAGAATCTTTTCTAACAGAAGAAGAACTAAACAAAGATCTGATCGAAGTAGAAAACGAAGAATTGATTAAGTATCTAGAAACTATTGGAGCCCGAGAAATTCAATATGAAACAGGTAATCAACCACAATTTGGTAAGTTTACTGAATTAGGAGGTGTAACAAATTTATGGTATAAGGACGATAACGAAATTTGGTTAATTAAATATTACGAAATAAAGCGTTTCTTTAAATAAACCTACGCATAACATCGTATTGGCGAAATGGCGGGATAAGGCAGAAATTGAAAATTTCTCCTTTTTTTGTCGCAACAGCATTTTATATTTCCTTTTTTCATAAATTTAGAAAATAATAAAAGGCTGTTGCTTAGCTTAGTGCTAGATTGAAAGTTTAGGCTTTCTAATCCGCCACTATCGCCAATACGCGGCCCGTTAGCCGTCATTTTAAAAGACAGAAATTAATGAATATAAGTTTTGATTTAGATAGTACTTTAATTCCAAATGGAAATGAATTCGAAACCGAAAAAGAGAATTGGAAAACTAAACTTTTTAAAGTTGAAAAATTAAGAAAAGGTACAAAACAACTTATCTCAATTTTACAAGAAGAAAATCATAAAGTTAATATTTATACGACTTCCTTTAGGAGTAAAAACAAAATTCGTTTAACATTTTGGTGTTATAATATTAAAGTTAATAGAATCGTAAATCAAACTGAAAATAAAAAGAAACTTGAATCGTTAAAAATTTATTCTTCAAAATATCCAAAAGCTTTTAACTTTGACCTACATATTGATGATTCAAAAGGTGTCGAAATTGAAAGCGAAAAATATAATTTTAATGTTTTAATCGTTGCTCCAAACGACCTGAAATGGAACGAAAAAATAATCAATAAAATAAAAACGAACGGCTAACACAAGTTTGGCGCAATGGCGAATAAAGGCAAATCTCGAAGTTGGTTTTATTTTTTGTCGCACTCGCCTATTTTTATTTTTCATTATTAAATTTAAAAATCAAAAAGGCGTTGCTTAGTTTTGGTTAATCGTAAAGTTTTAGCTTTATTTTCTCGCAACTTCGCCAATACGTCCAACGTTAGCTGACATTTTAGAACCCGAAATGATACATAAAGTAATTGATAGACTTGAAGAACTAATTGAAATTATTCCTCCAAAACTGACTGAAATAAATGAACTAAATTTTAGTTTTAAATCAAGTCCAGAAAAATGGAGTAAAAAAGAAATTTTAGGACACTTAATTGATAGTGCAACAAATAATCATCAAAGATTTTTACGAGCTCAATTTGAAAATTCTCCAACTATTTGGTACGACCAAAATAACTGGGTTGAAAAAAGTAATTACCAAAATATTGACAAACAACATTTAATTGACTTTTGGACAAATTACAACAAACATTTAGTCCACATTATTAAAAGTATTAACGTTGAGAATCTGAAAAATAAATGCAAAACAAAAGACAGAAGTGATTTAACAATTGAATTTTTAATCTGTGATTATATTGAACATTTAGAACATCATCTTGAGCAAATAATTCCACAAAAAAAGATGAAAATTCAAAAAGCAGAATTAACAGACAATGAGATACTAACTCAAATAACCAAAAAGTCTAAAGCTTATTGGGGTTTTTCGGAAGAAGTTTTAACAGAATGGGAACATTTGTTGATTGTAAGTAAAAAATATATTGAGGAGAACCAAGTGTATAAGCTAATTGTCGAAAATGAGCCAATCGGTTATTATTCTTACTTTACAACCGACGAAAAAAGTGTCAAACTCGACAACTTGTTTCTTCTTCCCCAATATATAGGAAAAGGATTTGGTAAAGTATTGATGGAACATTTTTTAAACGAGGTAAGAAACATTGGAATAAACAGGATTACATTAGACTCTGAGCCAAACACTGAAAAATTCTACAATAAATTCGGGTTTTTCAAAATCGGACAATTTGAAAGTTCTATAAAAGACAGATTTTTACCAATAATGGAATTAAAACTTGATGAAGAAAAAAACGTCAGCTAACATCGGCTTGGCAAAATTGCGAGCATAACTAAACGCAACTGTTATATATATTTTCTCGCAACTTCGCCAATACGTCCAACGTTACCTGCAAGCATTTCTGAAAAAACGCAACTTAGAAAGAAAAATATGACTCCATTAGAAAAATTAAAATCAATCTTAAACGAAAAGTATATTTCAGAAGATAATGAGGAATATCAAGTGCAACTATTAGAAGGTTTAACTGAAGAACAGATAAATACCTTAGCCGAAAGGTTTCCTTCAAAATATATTCCTTTAGAAATTAAAGAATTATTAAAATTCGCTCGTGGTTTTGAATTTTACGGAGTTGAAGAAATAACTTTTGACGGAATTGAACAATTCGGATTTGAAGAGTTTTTTCCTCATTCTGAACAACTTGCAGGTGATGGATTTGGAAACTTTTGGATTTTAGACGTAAGTAAAAATGGAGATTGGGGAAATGTATTTTATGTATGCCACGACCCTACTGTAATTATTAAACATTCTGACAATCTAACGCAATTTATTGATCACGTAAATGAATTTGGAAAAAACGGAAACAAGTCCAACCTTGACATAATTCACGAAAAAGTTGTAATGGATATTTGGAGTAAAAACAACAGTTTTACGGAACTTGAAAACGCAAGACAATCTAACGATTCAACTTTGAAAAACTTTGCATTATCACTTCCAGATAATTTTGTTATTGCAGATTTAAGAAACAAACCAATTCAAAGTGGTTTTGCGTGTGGAAAATTTGGACCAAATATTGACAAAACTAAACGTCACGAATCCGAACTACTTTGGGGAATCGAAAAACAAGCTAAAAAGAGTTTTTTCGCCAAACTTTTTGGTAAATAACAAACAATGCCAGCAGGTAACAAGATATTGCCAAAAGCGGGGCTAAAGTGCTAAATTCAAAGTTTGTTCTTCTTTCACCGCCAAAAACGAATTATATTCGTTTTTTTATTAAATTTATCTCATATAAATTCGTTTTGGCTAGCCTCGGTACAAAATCGAAACTTCTCGCTTCGATTTCCCCGCCTTTGCCAATACGTCCAACGTTATACGCAATTATCAAAACATGAAATATGGATAAATACAAAGAAAATTTTGAAAAAGGAGCTCAGCGTTATATTAAACTACTTGAAGAAATAAAATGGTTTGATAATCCACACGTAAATAAGGAAGAAATTATTGAACGAATTTCGAACACTACATTTCCACCTTACTATGCAACTTATCTTACACAACTTGCTTATGAATCAGATTACAGCGGAGAGGATCAACTTACTGACGTTCTAAATGCAGTTATGCAGTTTATTCCTAATAGTGAATTTGAAATTAACGAAGGTGGTATAATTATAAAAATAAACGACAACGAATATCCCATTAAGCTAAACGTAGAAAAATTTGAAGTTGGTGAAGGAAGTGAAAGTTTTGTTGAAACAACAATAAACGAAATTTTAAAAAACGAAGGTTCAAATTATTTATTTTTTGAACTTCCACCTGATGATGAAGTATCTTCATTAATCTTCGTAAAACCTGAAATATATAAACTTGCTTTAGAAAAAGGAATAATTCCAGATTTTATGGGTTATTATGCTGTGAATTATTAACTGCGTATAACATCGGCTTTGCGAAATGCGGGGTTAAGTGCAAAATTGAACCTCTCGCCTATTCATCCGCCAAAAGCTGTTTGCTTTTGTTTTTTTATTAAATTTACCAAAAGACTCACAGCTTTGGCTCAGTTTCGGTCTGAATTGAACTTTCGGTCAATTCAAGCCTGTATTATCGCCAAGCTGCTGCCCGTTATGTATCATTTAATTGAGACACCATAAAAATTATGAACATACAATTACCAAATAAAAAAGGAACACCAAATTCAACACCCAATATTGACTTTGACCAACTTGTTGTTGTCGGAGCAAATGGTTCAGGTAAGACTAGATTTGGCTCTAAAATTGAACAATTATATTTAGGTAAAACACATAGAATTTCGGCTCAAAAATCTTTAACACTTCCGAATGAAGTTAGTCCAAAATCAAAATTAAGGGCGAAAAAAGAATTTTATTATGGTTATTACAGCGAAAGCTATAATGAAACACAACAACTTCAACAGAAGCACTATCAAAGGTGGGGCGGAAATTTTAATACTTTTCTATTAAACGACTATGAAAAATTGTTGGTATTACTTCATACTGAAGAATATGAAGAATCATTAAATTATAAAGAAGGTAGAGCTGAGAAACCAACTACAAAACTTGATAGAGTTCAAAAACTATGGGAAGCAGTTTTACCACATAGAAAGCTCATAAAAAGAGCAGGTGTCATTGAAACCTATCCAACAGGAGAAGAGCAGAATAAATATAATGCTTCTGAAATGAATGATGGAGAAAGAGTTATTTTCTATTTAGTAGGAGAAGTCGTTTGTGCACCTGAAAATTCAATTATTATTATTGACGAACCTGAAATGCACATTCATAAATCGTTAATTAAATCACTTTTTGATTTAATTGAAATAGAAAGACCAGACTGTTCATTTGTTTATCTAACACACGACATTGACTTTGCTTTTACTAGGCAAAATGCAATTAAAATTTGGGCAAAATCTTATGTTTCGACAGACCTTTGGGATTATGAAATATTAAACGAAGAAATGCCAATTCCTGAACAATTATATCTTGAAGTTTTAGGAAGCAGAAAACCTGTAATTTTTTTAGAAGGTGACAATAGTAGTATTGATTATGAAATATATGAACAAGTGTATTCAGACTACACCTTAAAACCATTAGGTAGTTGTGAGAAAGTTATCCATTCCGTAAAATCATTTAACGAACAGAATGGTTTTCACCATATAAACTCATATGGAATTATTGACAGAGATAGAAGACAATCAATAGAAGTTACAAAACTTAATGAAAAAAATATTTGGATTTTAGATGTTGCAGAAGCAGAGAATTTACTGCTTTCAGAAAATATTGTTAAATCATTGGCAACACATATGGGGAAAAATCCAGATGAAGTTTTTAATGAAGTTAAAAATAATATTTTAAATTTCTTTGCAAATCAAATCGAAACGCAAATACTTATGCATTTTAAAGAAGTATTCAAAAGGGAACTTTATAACTTAAGTAATTTTTCTTCTAAAAACATATCAGAGAGTATTGCTGAAATTGACGGGTTATATACAAATATTGATAAACAAATTATTTATGATAGTATTAAGTTAGAATTTGAAACAGTTATCGCTAATAATGATTATAATTCAACTTTACGCTTATTCAATTTAAAAAACGCTTTAATTCCTCAATCAAAAGTTTGTGAATTAACGGGTGTGAAAAATAAAGAAGAATACCGAAAATTAGTATTAACACTTTTAAAGAAAAAAGACGCTATTAGTGGACAAATCAAAACTGAAATTGATAGCAGAATAATAAAAAACGACACATAACAGGGGTTTGCCAAAAGTGGGGCTGAAGTGTTAAATTGAACATTTGTGCTTCGATTCCTTCACCTTCGGCAAGCTCAAAACCGTTATATGCCATTTTAATGACAATGTTTGAACTTAAAAATCATATAGAAATAAATGAAAACTACCAAGGAATAAGCTTTACTGAGTTTGAATTAAACTTTATGGCTTATATTTTTAATAACAAGATTACAGATACGTTTATTCGTTCAAATGAATTTATTTATCATAGCTTAAAAAACTGCATAAAAGAGGAACCTGATAAAGGATATTTAAAACGAGCTTTTGACTTTAAAAAAATCAAATCAAGAGATTTTAAAAAAAGGAACAAAGAAGGAACGTCAAAATTTCTGGCTGAATTTGAGAATGAATCAGATTGGGGTGATGATAAAAATGAATTTGCAAAACTAGTCGATAAATATTTTGAAATTCAAAATAAATTTAATGAAATAGATTTTTATATTTTGTCCAAAGACTGGTTCAATAAACAAGATAAAAGATTAATTGAACCTGAAAGCAGCATTTATCTTTACTATTTTTTAATATTATCAATAAACAGAAAATCTAATAGGTTAATGACAAACGAGGAGCTAAAAATAACTCTTGAAAAATTTATTAGACAGAGTAATGGAAATTGTTTTAAGACAGAAATACGAAATATTTTATTAATCTTTAAAAATACTGGTGGAAAGCAAGAAATTGCTAAACAAATATTAGAACAACTGAAACGAGATAATCAAAATAACAATATTATTCAAGACGGTGCAGATGATATACTTGATATTGTCACAGGTTGGTGTAATTCTAAAATGAGAGTTTGGATTTAGTAAAAAATATATGAAATGGCATATTCGATAAAAAAGGAAGACGTAATAAAGTATGAACCAAATGAATTAAGAAACTTTAAGCTTTTTATTCACGAATATATTGATAACTTGAATTTTACATTTAAGCCAGCAGACTTTTTGTCAAACGCTGACGAATATTTAAAATTTGCATCTGAATTATTTAGTAATGCAGGTTGGTATGGAGATGGAGAAATTCAGTTAATTTGGGTTCCACCATTTATATTTAATGATTATACAAATAATGAAGATGCTAATGGAATTGTAATTTGGCACGTAAAACAAAAGGAAGACGGAATTTCGTGGTTACTTTCACCTATAGAATTTCCAATTGTCAAATAAAAACTACCGCTAACAAGGGTTTGGCGCAATGGCGGGTTAAGTGATTATTGAAAGTTTCGGCTTTCTATGTCGCACTCGCCTATTTCATTTTTTTATTATTAAATTTAAAAATCAAAAAGGCGTTGCTTAGTTTTGGTTAATCGTAAAGTTTCGGCTTTATCTTTTCGGCACATGCGCCAAGCTTCGTCACATTAGTTGCAAGCAAAAAGAGCATAACCTTAATCATAAAATGATAACGAATTTCAAAGAAAATTAGAAATATGAAATTTAAAAATTTTTAACTGATTATTTCATCCTTAATAGTTATAATAGTTGGTTTAGCTTACGGAATAGCACCAAATAAACTATTTCCTGAATTATTTGGAATAAAAGTAGAAGGTTTGGAATTGCTTAACATTTTGAGGGCAATTATGAGTTTGTATATTGCTTTTGGATTGTTTTTAATACTAGGTGTTATAAAAACTCAATATTGGAAGATTGCAACAATCGTCAGCATAATTTTCACGGCAGGTATAGCTTTTGGAAGATTGATTAGCTTTCTTTTTGATGGAATATCATTACTTTTTGTTTTTGCATTTTTCACAGAAATAATTATTATGTTTTGGGGAATTTATAATTAAAAAAAATATAAGAACTAAAAATCTAGTTTAATTTAAGCCAGCAGCTAACATCGCATTGGCAAAAATTAAAAGAGTTAGAGTAACTTCTTCTGGTGCATTTTATATGAAAAGTGAGGATTTATTTAATGATAATAAAGAAGCTTTAGAATTAATTGAAAAATTGGATAAATCAGTATCTAATTTTAAAAAAGCTAATTCTAGAAATTTCGCTAATGTAGAATAATGCCACGCCTAGATTTAATTATATTACCACTACTGCTGGCTATATATTTTTTTTACATTCAATCTAACTAAGTTTTATTATTTAAGAGTTGATAGGCAAAGACTTATTTTCAACTCATTACTTTATACTGTATTAATATCTTTCTTTAGTTTTTTTTCGACTTTTATATTTTAAAATCTGAAAGTTTTTTTGGATACTAAAATCCATTATTAGAATGTAGAACTTATCAAAGTACACATATAGACCAAATTATTGAGAATCAAAATTTAACATTCGGTTTTAAGCACTCTATCTTAATTCTACTTATTTCATTTCCAATAGCTCAAATTCTAAATTTAATATTTAGAAGAAAATTTGCTTTTGATTATATCATTAGAAAATTTGGGTCTCAACTAGACAGATTATTTTGGTTTTCATTAACAGAGCTAAGAGATGAAGATAAACTTTTAATGATAACAATTAAAAGTAGTAAAGTTTATATTGGGTATGTAAATAAAATTTCAGAACCTTTAGCAGTGTCATATATAAGAATAATTCCTAATTTTAGTGGATATAAAGATAAAGAAAAACTTACAATCAATATTACAACAAAATATACTGATGTAATTAAATATTACTTAGAGAATGATAAGAAAAAAGAAATTGACGAAAAGCTTGGAATAATAATACCAGCAAGTGAAATATTAATTGTTTCTATGTTTGATTCAGAAATATTTGGTAGGTTTAACAATAGTAAAGAGGATAAAGAAAATACTCTAACCACATCTCAAATTATACTAAAAGGAGTTTCTGATATATTCAAAGACTTATCAAAATAAACAACACATAGCATCGTATTGGCGAAATGACGGGATAAGGAAGAAATGAAAGTTTCTCCTTTTTTTGTCGCAACAGCCTTTTATATTTCTTTTTTTTCATAAATTTAGAAAATAATAAAAGGCTGTTGTTTAGGTTAGTGCAAAATTGAAAGTTTAAGCTTTCTAATCCGTCACTATCGTCGATACTTTTTGTGTTGTGTGACACCCTACAACAACCGTCCGCAAATAAAATGTTATTTTGAAAAATGAACAAAGAATTAAGACAACATATCGAAAAAATCGTTTCGCTGACGGACAGCGAATTTGATTTTGTTCTTTCTCATTTTACTACAAAACAATTCAAGAAACACCAATTTTTAGTTCAGGAAAGCAATTATGTAACCAATGATTTTTGGGTAGTCAAAGGATTGGTAAAAGCATATCACAGCGATATTGACGGAAAAGAACACATTATGCAGTTTGCTATGGAAGATTGGTGGATTACAGACTACCAAGCCTATTTCAACCAAACAAAAGCAACGCTCAACGTAAGCTGTTTGGAAGGCACCGAAGTGCTTTGCTTATCCTTGGAAAACCGTGATAAGATTTGTGCCGAACTGCATAAAATCGAACATTTTTTCCGCAAAAAATCTAATGCAGGATATGTCGCATTGCAACGCAGGATTTTGTCTTTACTAAACAGCAATGCAAAAGAGCGTTACGATCAATTTTTAGTACAATATCCTAGCCTTTTACAACGAGTCCCCAAAACTTTAATTGCCTCTTATCTCGGAGTTTCAAGAGAAACATTGAGCCGACTTTCATCTTTGTAGTGTGACATACATCACACCAAAATTGTGATTTACTTCCTGTGTCGACAGCTGTAATCTTAAGAACTTTGTCCCGTTAATCAAAAAATTAAAAAGATGAAGAATAAAATCGTTTCAGCAGTTCTATCTGCAATATGTGTTTTTACACTATCAAACTGTTCACAGGTACAAAACAAAAAATCAGAAAATATGAACAAGAAAATTTTATTTGCGGTTACGAGCCACGACAAAAAAGGCGATACAGGACAGCCGACAGGTTATTATTTGGGAGAAGTTTCACATCCTTGGGAAGTTTTGCATAAAGCAGGTTACGAAATTGATTTTGTAAGTCCGAATGGAGGAACACCACCAGTTGACGGATTTAATTTGGAAGACCCGACCAACAAAGCATTTTGGGAAAACAAGGAATATAAAGCCAAAATAGACAATTCGCTAAAACCAAGCGAAGTAAAAACAGAAGATTATTCCGTAATTTTCTTTGCAGGCGGACACGGAACCATGTGGGATTTTGCAGACAATACAGAATTAGCAAAAATTACAGCCAAAATTTATGAAAATGGAGGTGTAGTTGGAGCAGTTTGCCACGGTCCTGCAGGATTAGTCAATGTAAAATTAAATAACGGAAAATATTTGGTGGACGGAAAGAAAATTAATGCTTTTACCAATGAAGAAGAAACAGCGGTAAAACTTGAAAATATTGTTCCTTTTTTATTGGAAAGTAAACTGATTGAACGTGGTGCAAAATTTGAGAAATCAGGACTTTGGCAACCACACGTAACCGTTGATCAACGAGTGGTTACAGGACAAAATCCACAATCGGCAAAAGGTGTAGGCGAAGCTATTTTAGAAGAATTGAAAAAGTTAAACAAATAGAAACCTAATTTAAATTGCATATAAAAGGTAAGGTTATGAAAATGACTTTGTCTTTTTGAATTAACTGATATGACGGACTTAAAACAAGGGCGGTCACACAACAAGGTTTTGAAAAATGACGGGGTTAAGTTTAATTGAAACTTTCGGCTTCGTAATACGCAAAAGCCAATAAAATTGGCTTTTGCTACGTGTCGCCTAAATCGAAATTTCCATCTTCGATTTACTGCTATTTCAAAAAGCTCGGAACCGTTAACTGCAATTTTACCAAAACCGTCCTGCATCAAAAGTCAACTTTTCAATACTATCTTTTCTATCTCATTGACAGCAGATTGCAATTCTTCTTCATTCATTGAAGCAAATCCAAAACGAAATGCATTCAATTCATAATCCAGTCGAACTATCTTAAAGAACGGATTTGACACTATTTTATCTACCGAAAACGATTTGTTAAACGTAATCCAAACAGCCATTCCACCAGACGGCAACGAATAGGTTATATATTTTGACAATTGATTTTTTAGTAAACTATCCAAAAAATCTCTACGCTCGTGGTAACATTTTTTAGCTTTTTTGAGATGTCTTTTCAATTCGCCATCTTTTATCAAAGTAGCTAATGCGTTTTGCATATATCCATCACCGCCCACGTCAATAATTTTTCTGAAAGAGGTACATTGGTCAATAAAATTTTTCGGAGCAACCATAAAACCCATTCGCAAAGCGGGGTCTAAAATTTTAGAAAAAGAGCCAATATAAATCACATTGCCATTGTGATTTGCACTTGCCAAAGGCAAATATGGCGAAGATGAATAATGATAATCGTAATCATAATCATCTTCGATAATGGCAAACGAAAACTTCTTTGAAAGTTCAAGTAATTTCATTCTTCGTTCAACGCTCAAAGTAACCGTTGTCGGATAATGATGATGGGGAACAACATAAACAGCATTAATTTTTTTCTTTTTACAAATTTGCTCGATTTCATCAGTATCAATTCCATTATCATCAATATTAACTTCGATAAGCTTCGCCCCCGTTTCTTGAAAAGTTTTGTTTGCAACAGGATAATTTGGCTTGGCTACGACAATGTTTGTGTGTTCATTTAAAAGTAGTCGTGCCGAAAGATAAATACTCATTTGTGCACCGTGGGTAATCAAAATATTATCAGCAGAAATATTTAATCCTCTTGTTTCTGACAAATGTTTAGTCAACTCTTCCCTAAGCATCAATGTTCCTTGTGTTGTTCCGATATGGGCTTTTTTTATGGCAGATTTTCGGAAAGTAAATGAACGATATGTTTTCAACAAATCATTTATCGGAGAAAGTCGAACATCTGGATGCCCATCATCTACAATAATTTCAGGAACAGAATCATCAGTTTTCAAAACATCTCGAACCACCCGAAAAGGAATTTTAAAATCTTGTTCATAAGAAAATTTTTCAGTTGGTTCATTCCATTTTTTTGGCTTTAGTACGGGTAGATTTTCTGCTACTATCACATATTTTCTTGGATATACTGTTATCCATTCTTGTGATTGTAATTCGTCATAAGCCGAAACAACTGTTTTTCTATGAACTTGTAACATTCGAGCCAACTCACGACTACTCAATAAATGTGTTCCAGCTTTCAAAGTGCCGTTTCTGATAGCGTTGATAATTGAAATAGCAATCTGTCTGTAAACAGGAACTTTACTTTCTTTTTCTATAATGATGATATGTTGATACGGCAACATTCTGGACTATCTTTTATTTAAAAATTGGACTACAAATATAGTCCAATTAAAATTTAATTTTGTCATATCATTTAAAAATAATTAGAAACAATGGAGTACAACATCAAAAAAATAGGTCTAAACGATTTAGACACAACAGCGGAATTATTTAACCTCTATCGGGTTTTCTACCGCCAAGCGAACGATTATGAAAAATGTAAACAGTTCATCAAGGAACGATTAGACAACGACCAATCAAACATTTTTGTGGTGTATGCAGACGGCAAAGCAGTTGGTTTTGTACAGTTGTACAAATTGTATCATTACATCAAATTAGCAAAACAATGGCTATTGAGTGATTTGTTTGTACACTCCGATTACAGAGGTAAAGGGCTTTCGGTAGCATTGATAGACCGAGCAAAACAATGGTGTGATGAAACAGACGCTTGCGGTTTAATGCTTGAAACCGAAAAGACAAACGACATAGGCAACAAATTATATCCACGTTGCGGTTTTGAATATGACGGAAACCACAATTATTACTATTGGTGGAAATAACAAAATGGGCTGGCTTAAATCAGTTCGCCTTTAAAAAATGGTCGGGTGGTCGAGTGGTTAGAGAAGGGTACGCAATACCTTCTACAGTGGTTCAAATCCATTCCCGACCTCTTTTCATAAATCTAAAAGAATGAAAGAACAAATTATCAATAATATTCAAAGCATTTGTGAGCGGATAAATAATGCCTGCATCAACAGCAACAGAAATCCTAATGAAGTAAAATTGTTATTGGCAACCAAAACCGTACCTGTCGAACGTATCAAAATGGCATTACAGGCAGGATATACACTAATAGCAGAAAACAAGATACAGGAACTTAAAGAGAAGTACGAAGAGTTAAAAGAAATTCCGCACATCAATCATTTCATTGGGCATTTGCAGACCAACAAAATCAAAGACCTTTTGAAATATAACGTGTCCTGCATTCAGTCGCTTGACCGTTTGGATTTGGCAGAAAAATTACACCAACGGTTACAGTTTGAAAACAAAACCATAGAAGTATTGATACAGGTAAATACTTCTTTAGAAAAAAGCAAATTTGGTGTAAGCCCCGATAATGCAATAGAATTAGTAAAGCAAGTAGCACAGTTGGACACACTAAAAATAAAAGGTTTAATGACAATAGGTCTGTTTAGTGCCGAAACTGAAAAAGTCCGTAAATGTTTCCGATTGCTTAAAGATATTCAACAGTAAATTATTACTTTAAATATTCCCAACGTAGAAATGCAGGAATTGTCAATGGGTATGAGTGGCGATATGGAAACAGCCATTGAGGAGGGTGCAACGATTATAAGAGTAGGTACTGCAATATTCGGACAAAGGATTTACCCCGATAGCTATTATTGGAATGAAAGCAAATAAAAACAGCAGATAACATTGGCGAAATGTCGGATTTAGAGAAAAATTGAAAGTTTCTCCTTTTTTTGTCGCAAAAAGCCAATTGCATTGATTTTTTTTCTTAAATTTATTCAATGAATTGGCTTTTGCTTACTGTGTCGCTAAATTGAAAATTTCGTCTTCGATTTACCGTTACTTCGCAAAGCTTCTAACCGTTATGTGATACGTTTAAACAACGTTCTTGCCAAAAAGAAATGATTTAAAAATTTTCATTTTTTTCAAGCAAAAGTTTACCCCAATCATTTAACTGCCACAAAACTTTCACTAATTCTTCACCAATTGGAGTTAACGAATATTCTACACGTGGAGGAAGTTCGGGAAAGGAGAATTTGGTCAAAATCCCGATTTGTTCCATTTCTTTGAGCTGTTGGTTCAACACTCGCCTATCTACTTTTCCGATGCCTTTCAAAAATTCACTCGGACGCTTTTTGCCTTCGTTTATCTGCCAAACTATCGGGATTTTCCACTTTCCGCTAACTGCATTGACAGCAAATTCTAACGGACAAATTTTTTCTTCTATTGTTACTTCCTTTGTTTTCATAAAATTGACTTTTTTATCCCATAGAGATAAAAATATGCGGTATTGTTTATCTCGAAACAGTTATTAAACTTTGTACAAAATTAAACATTTTAGTATGGATATTTTAGCTAAACAAATAGACGAGTTAAATAAACAATTAACTGCCCAAGTTCCTTCGGAAACGTTACAAGCATTTCAAAAATCAATTCAAGATTTGAAAGAAAAACAAATCGAAAACAAGAGTTTGAATATTGGTGATAAATTTCCTGATTTTGAGCTTAATAATTTTGACAACAAAAAAGTTGTCTTGAGAGAATTATTGGAAAACGAAAAAATCGTAATTGCATTTTTACGAGGAAGTTGGTGTCCGTATTGCAATTTGGAAATCCAAGCATTGCAAACTAAAATCAACCAATTTAAAAATACAAGATTGATTGTGATTTCGCCTCAACTTGAAACTACAAATTCTGAATGGCAGAAACAACACCATATTTCATTTGAAATTTTATCCGATAAAAACAACGATTTGGCTAAACAAGTCGGTATTGATTTTGAACTTCAAGACTTTGTAATTTCTCACTATGAAAACTTAGGAATTGATTTACTTAAAATAAATCAAACAGAAAACCACGTTTTACCAATTCCTGCCGTTTATGTTTTGAACTCAAACGCAACAATTATTTATAAATTTGTAAACGCCAATTATATGGAACGTATCAATATTGACGAATTAATACAGCAATTATAAATGACAAAAAGAAAAGGAGCTCGTTCGACAAAAGATATACCGAACGATATTTTGCAACAAATTAATTCGGGACAAATCGAAACTGCAAATCTTATAGAATGGTTGGCTGTTGACCAAAAAATTTTGCTCGAAAATCTACTAAAACAAACCAACCGAACTGAATATTTGAAGCCAATTCTCAACAAAATTGACCAACTCAAAAAACAAACCGTAAATACAATAAACGAAGCCATCGGATCAGGACTTTTTGAATTGACAACTCAAAACAGAGATGAAAATTTCTTGGCAATTATTTCAAACCATAATGCTGATCTTGTTCGTTGTTGGGCAACTTACACCATCGGAAAAAATGAAAACCTAAACATATCTGAAACATTGAAACAAATCCAACCTTTTTCGGCTGACAACCATTTTGGAGTAAGAGAAATTTGTTGGATGACAGTAAGACCAAAAATTGCGAAAAATCTTACCGAAAGTATCGAAATTCTTTCCAAATGGACTTCTAACGAAGACGAAAATATCCGAAGATTTACAACCGAAGCGACAAGACCTCGTGGAGTTTGGTGCGAACACATTGAAGAACTGAAACAAAATCCGGAATTGGCTTTATCCATTTTGGAACCGCTAAAGTCGGACAAAGCAAAATATGTTCAGGACAGCGTTGGAAATTGGCTCAATGACGCAAGTAAAACACAACCCGAATTTATAACGGAACTTTGCAAGCGTTGGGAAACCGAAAGCAATACCAAAGAAACAAAATACATCACTAAAAAAGCATTAAGAACGCTGAACAAATAATCACATAACAAGCAGTTTGGCAAAAGATCGGAATAACAGCTAAGTTAAACGTTTGTACTTTTTATGCCGCCAATGCTGTGAGCATTAGCTTTTTTTCTTAATTTAGTAAATAAAAATTTGCTTTTGCACAGTCTCGCTAAATTGAAACTTTTCGCTTCAATTTCCACCACTGACGTCAAGCACCGAAACATTATGTATAAGTTGACCCGAAAACCACGAATAAAACCAAATGACAGAAGAAATTGAAATTTATTTGAACCACATCAGAAGTGTTTGTCCCGAACTGACCGAAAATGAACTTAAAAAATTCAGCGAAAAACTAACCATAACAAAAATTCACAAAAACGATTTTTACATTAAAGCCGGAGAACTTCAAAAACAAGGTGGTTTTTTAGTAAAAGGACTTATTCGGGCATTTCATACGGATAGCTTTGGAAACGAAAAAAATATATATTTCATTCCCGAAAACGAATATACATTTCATTATGCTTCCTTTGTGAACAACAAACCAAGTCCTCTATCTTTTCAATGTTTGGAAACTTCCACCATTATAAATTTTCCGACAGAACATTTGCAAAATGCTTATGACGAAATCTCGAAATTTGAAAAATATGGACGGTTAATTGTAGAAACGAAACTCAAACTGCAACAACAAAGATTGGAAAGTTTTCTTTACCAAAATGCTGAACAACGATACATTAACTTCATTAATCAATATCCGCAACTCTTCAACCGAATAAGCATAACGCAACTTTGCAGTTATTTAGGTGTAGAAAGGCAAACCTTAACAAGAATACGAAAAAAACTGTCTCAATCTCAATAATTGACACAAATGTGTCAGTAAATAGTAATCTATTTTTGTGAAATTTACTGAAAATTTTAAAATTAAAAAAAATGGTAAAAACAGATTTAGAAAAATTCGTAAAAGACTATATTGAAGCTTGGAGTACAACAAACGCTGATGAAAGAAAACAACTGATTGAAAAAGTATATTCATCTTCTGCTGAATTTTACGCTGATGAACCAGGTGATAAAGCTGTAAAGCATCACGGATTGGAGAACATTTACGAAAATATTATGCAAGTAAATGAAAAACTTGTAGTTGGAAATGGATTGATAACAGAAAGTACAGGTTTTTCTGAAAATCACGACACATTACGAGTGACTTGGCAAATGAAAACGCCTGATGGAAACATAGCAATAAAAGGAATGAATTTCTTACAGCTTGACAATTCAAAGAAAATTAAGCGAGATTATATTTTCATCAACTAAAATAACAATCAACCAGCACATAACATGCAGTTTGGCAAAAGAGCGGATTAAGTACAAAGCTGAAAGTTTGTGCTTTTTATTTCGCAAAAATCGCTTGGTTTCGCTTTTCTTTTTATAATTTAGCATCAACGCAAGCGGTTTTGCTTCGGTCGGTGCGAGTTGGACGTTTTGCTCTCCAAAACCGCTTCTTCGCCAAGCTACTCTGGCGTTGACTGCAATTGTAAAAAAACTTTTCGTAAATGAAAGAAATAAAAACCTTTGAAGATTGGAATGATTTATTAATCAAAAAGGATAAATCTGAGGATGATTTTTTATTAATCGCACAAGTTTACGAAGAAGGTTTAATACGTGAAAATAATTTAGAAATTAAAGAAAGTTTCGAAAAGGCTTTCGAGACATATTTAGAAGGTTCACATTATAATTATTGTAAAATAAGAGTTGCTAATTATCTATCAGAAGGAATTGGATGTAAAAAAGACATTAACAAATCAATTGAACTTTATAACGAATTAATCAAAGAAAATTTAAGTACTGCTGCATTTAATTTATCAACTATTTATCGTGATAAAGGTGATTATGCAAAAGTCGTCGAATTACTTTATAAAGTTTTTGAAATTGATAACATATTTCCGATTGAATTAGCCTTTCATTATTTATTTGGATTAGGAATTAAAAAAGATAAACTGAAAGCCAAGGAAATCTTTTTATCAATTATAAATCAATCAAAAAAATATTCTGTTTACGAAATCGAACAAGCTAACTATCAATTAGGATTATTATCATTAGAAAACAATGAAATTCAAAATGCAAGATTTTTACTTTCGCAAAATAATAATGAAATTTCGAATGATTTATTAAACATTATTGGAAGATAATAATATTACAACTGCAGTTAACAAAAGTTTGAAACAATGGCGAGCAAAGGTAAATCTCGAAGTAGTTTTTTTTTGTCGCAATCGCCTATTTCATTTTTATTATTAAATTTAAAAATCAAAAAGGCGTTGCTTAGTTTTGGTTAATCATAAAGTTTCGACTTTATTTTTTCCCCACGTGCGTATTCTATGGATAAAAACAAACCTCTTTATATTTTATCAATTTATTTCAACGAATTCATAATTGGGCGTAATTTTAAATCAATTTATAGCTATATTTAAAAAAGGGGTTCAACTGAAAAAAGAGTCAAACCCATCTCAGTTTTTATTTACACAGTTTTTTGAATACAGCCAAAAATTTTGACAATTATTATTATTAATCTCTTGCCAAAGCAATTTTAACTTTTTTATTTTTAAGTTTCGTATTTTCAAGTACACTTAACAAAGATTTAATTTTATAAGACGAAACCGCAACAAAAGCTTGTGTATCCTTTACTTCAATCAAACCAATATCTTCTTTTTTCAAACCACCAGTTTTAATTAAATAACCAACAATATCAACTTTGTTAACTTTGTCTTTTTTTCCAGCGCTGATATAAATTGTTTTGAAATCGGTGTTATTTTCAATTTTATAATTTCCGGATAAATCTTCTAAAGGCATTTCTGGATCAATAAATTCAAAATGCTCTTCATTGGTAACCATTACGTAAACTGTTCCTTTAGCTTTCATTCGGGCAGTTCGTCCATTTCTATGAATAAATGCATCTTCTTTGTCAGGAATTTGATAATGTACTACACATTCAATTTCAGGAATATCTAATCCGCGTGCAGCTAAATCAGTTGTAATCAAAACTCTCGAACTTTTATTTCTAAATTTCATTAGTGCACGTTCACGATCAGCTTGTTCTAATCCTCCATGAAAACTTCCGTTTGAAACTCCTTTTTTTGTCAACGCTTCGCTAATTCGATCAACAGCATCACGATGGTTACAAAAAATAACAACGGTTTCTTTTCCAATTTTACTAACCAATTTAACTACAGTTTCTAATTTATCTTCAGATTTTGAAACTACTTTTTTTAGAGTTAAATCAGGTTGAGATGCTGTATTTTTTAAAAACTGAATACGTTCAGGATTTTCAATTCCAGTAAAATCAGGTATTTTCTTTAGATTGGTTGCAGAAGTCAACATTCTGAATTGAATATGCTTAAACGAATTGATAATAAAATCCATATCATTCTGAAATCCCATTTCCAAAGCTTTATCAAATTCATCTAAAACAAAACACGAAACATGCTTGGTACTAAAATTATTTTCACGAATATGAAAAGCAATTCTTCCTGGAGTTCCTACCAAAACAGCCGGTGGTGAACTTAAATTATTTACTTCAATTTTTGTAGAATGACCACCATAACAAGAATTAACTTTAAAAGAAGTTCCCATTTTTTTGAAAACACCTTCTATTTGCAAAGCCAATTCTCTAGAAGGAGCTAAAATGACAGCTTGTACTCCACTTACATCATTTTTTAATTTAGAAATAATTGGTAATAAAAATGCAACCGTTTTTCCAGATCCAGTTGGTGATAATAAAATGATGTTATTTTTAATTTTTGAAGCTTCAAAAGCATTAGTCTGCATTTCATTTAATGCTTCTATATGTAAATTTTGTAGTATTTTTGTAGTATTCATAAATGCAAAGTTATGTTTTTTATGGAATATTTGAATCTTAACAAACATTGAATTACAAAACATGCTTTATTTCATTATTTTAGCCACTATAATATGTTTACTATTTTTCTTATGGTACATTTTAAATTTAATTAAGAAAAAAGAAAAAAACAAAAAAGATATTAAAATTAACTTTGAAGATATTGATTCTTTAAATGTTTCAAAAATTGTTATTCAAGAAAATGATATTGATTTTATACGCAATGATTTTTGGTATCAATACAAACAAAAGAAAAAATTAAATAGTGTTAATTTTAATGCATTAAAGAAACATTTTGAGAAAGAAAATAATTTAAAAATTTCTGAATCAAAAAACAGTGAAGATTTATTAAAATTAGACAATTTAGCTTTGATTAATATAATTATTTCAGATTCAGAAGATAAGAATCAAATCGCAAGTGCATTTCATTTAATCGAACAAAAAATATTATCAAATTAAACACTGATTATCAATAATTTTAAGTTTCACATCATTTTTTTATATAAAAAATCAACCTCATTGTGTTTTGTATTCATTTTTTTATAAATTTATATAAGTAAAATTTAAAACGAAATATTAACTAAATAATTTAAGAAGATAACAAAATGGATCAAGCTTGGAATAAATTAATCAAGTGTTTAGACCAAATAACTGATGATTTTAAAGAATTTAATTACGATTTACATCCTGGAGTTACTGATAAAAAAATTCTATCATTAGAAAATACAATCAAAAAGCAATTTCCTGATGATTTTAAAGCTTTTTATAAAATTCATAACGGTGAAAATGCGCACGGTTACGGAATCATGAAAGGAGAAGAATTTTTGTCAATGGAACGTATTCAAGAAGAATGGACTGTTTGGAAAGAATTACTTGAAAATAATTCTTTTACGGATGATGAAGATGACGCTTTTGTTAGTGATCCAGATTCTGGAATTAAAAACGATTGGTGGAATGTAAATTGGATTCCATTTACTTATGACGGTTCAGGAAATCACATTTGTATTGATTTAGATCCGTCTGAAGAAGGTAATTATGGTCAAATTATTCGTGTTTGGCATGATGATGCAGTCCGTGAACTATTAGCAAATTCATTTACAGAATGGATTCAAGAATATATTTCACAATTAGAAAATAACGAATATTTATACTCCGAAGATTATGGCATGCTGGTTCATAAATCGGATTTAGAAGATTGGGAAGAAGATTAAATAATTTAATATTAATACAAATGCATTGAACTTATTCAGTGCATTTATTTTGTAATAAAATGAAAAAAATTTTAACTATTGTATTGCTGATGTTCATTGGAACGGTTTCAGCACAAAACGAAATTGATGAATATATAAATACGGTTATTGTTGAATCAAAAAATTTGAATCAGGTTGACTCAAAAGATTTAACAATGAAAAATACGTTTGATCAATTTTATAATGAAGTTCTACAAAATGATAACGGACAGATTTCAGAAGAATTACTAGATAAAATTACACTTTTAGTTGAAAATCCAAATACAAAAAACATGCAAATAATGAATTTGCTTTTGGTTTTTCAAGATTATATCAATGAAGTTTCTGAAAATCAATCTACTTTAAATCCTGAATTTCAGTTAAAAATAGTCAATGCAATTGAAAAAGAATTCATTGATTTAAAACAAGAAGTTCCTGCACTTATCTATGTTTATAAAATTGAAGCATTACAAACAAATGACATGTTTGACGAATCTGATAAATTAATTGAAATTTCATTAAAAAAATTTCCAAATTCAATTCCAATAAAAGCTTATAAATATTTAGCAACTGAAGATGAAAATGTAAAAAATGATTTAGTTAAAAATCATTCAAATCACTGGTTCGTAAAACAGTTAGATATTAAATAAAAAAATGCCTTCAAAAAATTTTTTGAAGGCATTTTTTTAATCTAAAACTTGAGGTTTAGAAATTGGATTATTACTCTTAACAACCACAAAACTTGAAATTGCATAATATGCATGCGGATTATCAATTTGAGCTTGCATGTTGTTTGTCCATGGTTTAAACTTATACTCGTAATTTAAATCTGTACCTGCAACACTATTAGTAAACGTATCAATTCGTACAGGAACTATCATACCAGGACACCATCCAGCACGATCACCTTGCCAATTTCCTTGTTGATTTTTTATTGGATTAGAAGCACAACCCAATGCCTTTAAATCATGTTCAAAAGTTTGTTGGTTATTTATCCAAACGTGATGTTTTCTAAAGCACCATTCTGCACAACCTCTTCCACTTTCCAACGGTGTTGCGTGTCCCCAGCCCGAAATAATTGTTCTTAAATGCGTACGCTCTGCTGCACTTGGTATTTTAATTGTTTTGGTTAAATCAAAATTATGTTCTTCGCCATACGGAACACCTTCTAACGAATTTTTATTATATTGCATAATCGGAGCGACTTCGTAATATTTAAAATCTGGAGTACCGTAAACATAGTCAAAATCAGCACTAACAAGCCAGCCGTCTGCTCCCCAAACTTCAACATATATTTTAAGTTCGGTATTTCCTTTTAAAACCGATTTAAAATCAGTAACATCAACTTCCAAACCTCTATCTAATGCAGTTGTTGCACGTCCATAAGGTGTGATATATCTTGCAATTTCATACCACTCTCCGCTAACTTTATCTTTAGCATAAACATTAGCATAAACATCCCAAATATTACAACCACCAGTTGGGCAATCAAGTTGTAAAAACATTTTAATGGTTTTCACCTTTTCTACATCATCAGGAAAATTGACCATTTTAGTAGCCGATTGTCCAAAATCATTACTAAAAGCAACTCTTTCTTTATCAAATGTTTTAAAATTTACCGTTTGTTCTTGAACCGTCACTTCATCAGTTGTTCCGTCATCTTTAGAACAAGAAATTGTACCCGCACAAAAACCGAATAAAATCAAACCATAAAGTAGAAATTTTTTCATATAAATAATTTAGTTAGTTAATTTAATATAAAAATATAATTTATTTCGTGAAATAAAAATTAACATTCACAAATTAGATGTTTTTTGAGATTTGGAAACTTTACTTTAAATTAGCCTATTTAAAAATCATATGCAAAATTCAATTTTAGATACTCCAATCGAATACTTAAAAGGTGTTGGTCCACAACGTGGAGATATCTTAAAAAAAGAATTGCAAATTTTCACTTTTAAAGATTTATTAAATTTTTATCCGAACAGATATTTAGACCGAACTAAATATTATAAAATCAACGAATTACATTATCAGTTAACATCTGAAATTCAAATCATTGGAAAAATCATCCATTTAAAAACAGTAGAACAAAAACGTGGAAAAAGATTTGTTGCAACTTTTATGGACGAAACCGGAAAAATGGAACTTATTTGGTTTCAAGGTTTCAAATGGATTAAAGAAAACATTCAACTAAATACACCTTATGTAATTTTTGGAAAACTCAATCATTTCAACGGCAGTTTTTCGATGCCACATCCAGAAATGGAGTTACTTTCAGAACACAAACAAAATATCCGTTCGGGAATGCAACCGGTGTATCCTTCAACAGAAAAACTGGTTCAAAAAAATATTACAAACCGAAGCATTAATAAAATGATGCAACAGGTTTTTATAGAGACTCAGAATTATTTTACCGAAGTTTTTCCGATTACTTTGATAAACGAATTGAGATTACTTCCAAAAAATGAAGCTTTCTTAAACATTCATTTTCCACAGAATTCTGAACTGCTTTCGCAAGCACAATTTCGCTTAAAATTTGAAGAATTATTTTTCTTACAACTGCAATTGCTTTCAAAAAATATTGTTCGGAAACAAAAAATTCAAGGTTTTCCGTTTGAAAAGGTTGGTGCATATTTCAATTCATTTTACAACGAACATTTACCTTTTCCGTTGACAAACGCACAAAAACGCGTTTTAAAAGAGATTCGTTCTGATATGGGAAATCCCGCACAAATGAATCGTTTGTTACAAGGCGATGTAGGTGCCGGAAAAACCATTGTCGGTTTTATGGCCATGCTTTTGGCATTAGATAATGGTTATCAAGCTTGTTTGATGGCTCCGACTGAGATTTTAGCCAATCAACATTATATCGGAATTAAAGAATTAGCAGATAAAGTTGGGATTCATGTTGGTATTTTAACCGGTTCTGCAAAAACAAAAGAACGCAAAGTAATTCACGAAAAACTTGAAAATGGTGAACTTCAGATTTTAATCGGAACACATGCTTTACTTGAAGACAAAGTTGTGTTTAAGAATTTAGGATTAGCCATTATAGATGAACAGCACAGATTTGGAGTTGAGCAGCGTTCTAAACTTTGGAAGAAAAATGTTATTCCTCCTCATATTTTAGTAATGACGGCCACGCCTATTCCACGTACTTTAGCGATGAGTTTGTATGGAGATTTAGATGTTTCGGTAATCGATGAACTTCCACCAGGTAGAAAACCCATTCAAACCTTACATTTTTTTGAAGGAAAACGCCTGCGCGTTTGGCATTTTATTCGAGAAGAAATTGCTATAGGACGTCAAGTTTATATTGTTTATCCGTTAATTCAAGAAAGTGAAAAGTTAGATTATAAAAATTTAATGGAAGGTTACGAAGGAATTTCAAGAGATTTTCCGTTACCTCAATATAGTGTCAGCATTGTTCACGGGCAAATGACTCCGAAAGAAAAAGATGCCGAAATGGAACGGTTTGTAAAAGGCGAAACCAACATTATGGTAGCAACAACCGTGATTGAAGTTGGTGTAAATGTTCCAAATGCATCGGTGATGATTATAGAAAGTGCCGAACGTTTTGGACTTTCTCAATTACATCAGCTGCGCGGTCGAGTTGGACGTGGTGCGGAACAAAGTTATTGTATTTTAATGACCGGTAATAAATTAAGCGACGATACCAAAGTCAGAATGGAAACAATGGTCAAAACAAACGATGGATTTGAAATTGCCGAAGTCGATTTAAAACTTCGTGGTCCAGGTGATATCATGGGGAAACAACAAAGTGGCGTTCTCAATTTACGAATTGCCGACTTAATTAAAGACCAAGAGATTTTAAAACTTGCACGTCATAAAGCAATTGAAATTTTAAAAGACGACATCAATTTAGAAAAGGAACAAAATCAGACATTAAAAAGTATCTTACAAAAAATGTCCGAAAAAAATAATATTTGGAATTATATCAGTTAATTATGAAAATTGTATTTGCATCAAACAATAAAAATAAGATTCAAGAAATAAAAAATCAACTTCCGAAGGAGATTGAATTGGTTAGTTTAGAAGACATCGGTTGTTACGAAGATATTCCAGAAACAGCAGAAACTATCGAAGGAAATGCCATTTTAAAAGCAAATTACGTTACCGAAAAATACAATTTACCTTGTTTTGCCGACGATACAGGTTTAGAAATCGAAGCTTTAAACAACGAACCTGGAGTTTATTCGGCTCGATATGCAGGTGAACACAAAGATTCTAATGACAACATGGACAAGGTCTTAAAAAATCTAGAAAACATTGAAAATCGTAACGCACATTTTAAAACCGTAATTGCTTTAAATTTAAACAATCAACAACATTTATTTACTGGAATTGTTGAGGGTACAATTGGAACTGAGAAAATTGGAACAAATGGTTTTGGCTACGATCCTATTTTTACTGCCAATAATTTTAATAAGACTTTTGCTGAAATGAATTTAGATGAAAAGATTAAAATAAGTCATAGAGGATTAGCAGTTAAACAATTAATTGATTTTCTGAATAAGCAATAAAAGGGTCGATATATAAGAATTTTTTATTAAATATTCAATAAAAAATAGTTCTGTATCGATTATAAGCATTACATTTGTGGCTATTTTAAATTTTATATGAATAAATTCGAACAATTAGGATTAAATGAGTCGCTTTTGATGGCGATTAAGGACATGGGGTTTGAAAATCCGTCTGAGGTACAGGAAAAAGCGATTCCCCTATTATTGGATCAGGATATTGACATTGTTGCATTAGCACAAACGGGAACAGGAAAAACAGCGGCGTTTGGTTTTCCTTTAATTCAAAAGATTGACGCAGAAAATAAAAGCACTCAAGCTTTAATTTTATCTCCAACGAGAGAATTATGTTTGCAAATCACTAATGAGATTAAGCAATATTCAAAGTATGTAAAAGGTTTACATACTGTAGCGGTTTATGGTGGGGCGAGTATTACAGAACAAGCCAAAGAGGTTAAACGTGGAGCACAAATTATTGTTGCTACTCCAGGTCGTATGCAAGATATGATCAACAGAAACTATGTAAACATTAAAAACATCCAGTTTTGTGTATTAGACGAGGCTGATGAGATGTTAAACATGGGATTCTATGAAGATATTACTTCTATTTTATCTGATACTCCAGAAGACAAAAAAACATGGTTATTCTCTGCAACAATGCCACAAGAAGTTGCTAGAATTGCAAGAGAGTTCATGACAAAACCTACAGAAATTACAGTAGGACACAAAAATCAAGGATCAGTTAACGTTTCGCACGAATTCTATTTAGTAGGAGCTCGTGATCGTTACCAAGCCTTAAAACGTTTAGCAGATGCGAACCCAGATATTTTCTCGGTAGTTTTCTGTAGAACAAAAAGAGACACACAAGCTGTAGCAGAAAAACTTATCGAAGATGGTTACAATGCAGCAGCTTTACACGGAGATTTATCTCAAGCACAACGTGACGGAGTTATGAAAGCTTTCCGTGGACGTCAAATTCAAATGTTAGTTGCAACAGACGTTGCTGCTCGTGGAATTGACGTTGATGATATTACTCACGTAATTAATTATCAATTGCCAGATGAAATTGAAACGTACAATCACCGTTCTGGTCGTACTGGTCGTGCTGGAAAAACAGGAACATCTATTGTAATTGTTACAAAAAGTGAATTACGTAAGATTTCTTCAATCGAAAGAATCATCAAAACTAAATTCATTGAAAAACCTGTTCCAACAGGAATGGAAATCTGTGAAATTCAATTACTACATTTAGCTAATAAAGTTAAAAATGTAGAGGTAGATTCTGAAATTGATAAATACTTACCTAATATTATGGAATCTTTAGGAGAAATTTCTAAAGAAGATTTAATTAAAAAAGTATTCTCTGTTGAGTTCAATCGTTTTATTGAATACTACAAAAAACAAGACGCATTACAACCTCAAAGAGGTGAACGTGGCGAAAGAGGTGAACGCACTCCTATTTCAAACGACGGAACGACTCGTTATTTCTTAAACCTTGGAGCAAGAGATAATTTTGACTGGATGAGCTTGAAAGATTTCTTACGTGAAACTTTAGATTTAGGTCGTGATGATTTATTTAAAGTTGACGTAAAAGAAGGATTCTCTTTCTTTAATACTGATTCTGTTCACGCAGAAAAAGTAATGGAAGTTTTAAACAACATCAACCATGAAGGACGTCGTGTAAATGTTGAAATTTCAACAAATGAAGGTGGCGGAAGAAGCTCAAGAAGAGATCACAACAACAGAGGTGGTCGTTCATCAGGAGGTTTCGGAGGCGAAAGAAGACGTTCATTCTCAGGTGATCGTGAAGGTGGAAGAGAAAGAAGATCTTCAGACAGAAGTTTTTCAAATCGCTCTTTTGACAAAGAACGTCCAGCTAGAAATGAAAGAAGTTCAACTCGTGGAGATCGTCCAAGAAGAACTAAAAATGATTAATTGTTAATTATTTAATAATTACATATAAAACTGTAAAATATCTATTACTTTTGAGTAACTCTTTAAAAGCATTTATGAGATATTTTACAGTTTTATTTTTTTTAGTTGCAACTCTTTCAGCATCAGCTCAAAAACAAGTTGTAAAAGGAAATATCATTAACGAATTAACCAAATATTCCGAACAAGGAATAAACATTATCAATTTGAACTCATTAAAAGTTTCTAAATCTGATCAAAATGGATATTTTGAGATTGAAGCTAATTTGAATGATTCACTACACTTCTCTTCTGAAGGTTATCGGTCTTTAAAATTAAAAGTTACAAATGATTGGTTGAAAAACGC
Organism: Flavobacterium sp. I3-2; assembly: GCF_013389595.1. Taxonomy (NCBI): domain Bacteria; kingdom Pseudomonadati; phylum Bacteroidota; class Flavobacteriia; order Flavobacteriales; family Flavobacteriaceae; genus Flavobacterium; species Flavobacterium sp. I3-2. Next base: position 2,617,487 of record NZ_CP058306.1, on the reverse strand, counting down.
TTCAATGACAGTTTATATAAAAGATAATTCAACAACTTTAGACGAAATGTACATTAGTACATTAAAACTAACTGGTTTTCTTCAGGTTGATACTAAACTTATTGAATTAAATGATTATTACTATTACAAACAATTCAAACCTGCTGAATTTTCAACAACTTTCACACCTAAATTAAATCCTGTTGATGCCATTTATAATTCATTCAAAAAGAACTCAGTTAATTCTAAAAAAATTGAAAAATTAAAACAAGAATCCGAATTAATTGAAATGATGAAAACCAAATTTGATCGTGAAACGGTTTCTGCTTTATTAAATATTCCTAAAGACGACATCGTAAAAGTACTTCAAAATTGCAATCATACAGAGCGTTTTATTTACACAGCTTCGGATTATCAAATTTTTAACGCCTTGAACGAATGTTTTCAAGTTTATAATATTGAGAAAAAATAATATCTTTTTAGGTATTATTTTTTTTATTCTTAAAGTTCACATCCTTGTCTTTTAAAGAATAAAATGTAATTTTGTAATCATAATATACACAACATAAACTCTAATCATATCAATGGATTTACTAATAAAAAATGCAATTGTTATTGACCCTTCAAGTCCTTTTCATAATCAAAAAGTTGACATTAAAATTCTAAATAATATTATTACTGAAATTGATTCCACTATCACAGATAATAATATTAAAAATTTAATTTTAGATAATTTACATATTTCAAAAGGTTGGATGGATAGTTCTGTTGCTTTAGGAGAACCTGGTTTTGAAGAAAGAGAAACGATAAACAATGGTCTAGAAGTTGCTGCAAAAAGTGGCTTTACAAACATTGCATTGCAACCTAATACAAATCCGGTTATTGATAACCAAACGATAGTTTCATTTGTTAGATCTAAAGCATTTGGTAAAGCAACAACATTAAATCCGATAGGAGCTTTAACAAAACAACAAGAAGGTAAAGATATTGCTGAAATGTTTGATATGAAAAACGCTGGAGCAATTGCATTTGGCGATTATAAAAAATCTATTGACAACGCCAATTTATTAAAAATTGCTTTACAATATAGTCAAGATTTTAATGCGTTGATTTTAGCTTTTAGTAGTGATGCAACAATAAAAGGAAAAGGCGTTGTGCACGAAGGTATCACTTCTACTAAATTAGGTTTAAAAGGAATTCCTGCCTTAGCTGAAGAAGTGGTTTTAGCAAGAAATCTTTTCTTATTAGAATATACAGGCGGTAAAATGCATATTCCTACAATAAGCACTGCTAAATCTGTTGATTTAATAAGAGAAGCAAAAGCCAAAGGTTTACAAGTTACTTGTAGTGTTGCGGTTCACAATTTAGTTTTAACTGATGAGGTTTTAACTGATTTTGATACACGTTATAAAGTAAATCCTCCGATTAGAACTGAAGAACACAGACAAGCATTAATTAATGGCGTTTTAGACGGAACTATAGATTGTATTACATCTGATCATCATCCATTAGATATCGAACATAAAAAAATGGAATTTGATATGGCTAAAGACGGAACTATTGGTTTAGAATCTGCTTTCGGAGCTTTGTCAAATGTTCTACCTCTAGAAGTTGTCGTTGAAAAATTAAATGCAACAAAATCAATTTTTGAGATAGAAAATCCAACGATTGATATAAATCAAAAAGCATGTTTTTCACTTTTTAACCCTGAAGGTAATACAGTTTTTAAGAAAGAAAACATACTATCAAAATCTCAAAATTCAGCTTTCTTAAATCAAAAAATGAGAGGTTCGGTTTATGGAATTTATAACAACGGAATTTTAAATATAAAAGAATAAATGAAAATTCATCAAGACGGAAAACTTGCTGCAATCGTTTCTCACCTATTTTTTTTAGGTCCAATAATTGCACTTTTTATTAACGAAGAACAGAAAGATCCATTTGGCTCATTTTATATTCGTCAAAATTTTGGAATTACCATCATTTTCTTATTAATTGGTGCCTTGATGGGTTTTGTACAATACGCTTCAGCTATGTATGCTTTTTATTTATTTATTTTCATTATATGGCTTTACAGTTTTATGGGAGCAATAACTAATAAATACAATTTATTACCAATAATTGGACCTGTTTTTCAAAAAATGTTTAGTCGTAAAAAATAAATTATGTCTTTATCTCTAGAATATTTAATTAAAGAACCAAAAGTAATTTTAGATAAAAATCCCTTACTTCTACTTTTACATGGTTACGGAAGTAATGAAGAAGATTTATTTTCTTTTGCATCTGAATTACCCGAAAATTATTACATCATATCTGCTCGTGCTCCCTACCCTCTTCCGCCTTATGGAAATGCGTGGTACGCCATTGATTTTGATGCTAACATGAATAAATTTTCTAATGATGAACAAGCAATTGAATCTAGAGATTTAATTGTTTCATTTATAGATGAATTATTAGAAAACTATCCAATAGACTCTAAGAATATAAATTTGATTGGATTTAGTCAAGGTGCCATTTTGAGTTATGCTGTAGCTCTATCTTATCCAGCAAAAATTAATAAAGTTGTTGCCTTAAGTGGTTATTTTAATCCAAATATTATAAAAGAAGGATACGAGAATAATGATCATTCTGAATTAAAATTTTTCGTTTCTCACGGAAGCGTTGATCAAGTTATTCCGATTGAATGGGCTAGAAAAAATCCTGAAGTATTAAAACTTTTAAATATTAAACATGAGTATCATGAATATAATGTTGGCCATGGTGTAGCTCCTCAAAACTTCTTTGACTTCAAGCGTTTTATAATTGAAGAATAAAAAATATAAAAAAATAGAACCTGAATATGGTTCTATTTTCTTATAACATAAACAAAAACTCTTTCCTCTATTCAAATTATAAAAGCAATATCAAGAAAGAATTTATTAGTATTTTGTATTTTCTATAACTTTAAAAGTTGTAAACTCATTAGGATCAAATGTATATTCAATCAACATTTCTCCTACCTCTGAATCATTTGAATAATCTAGAATAATCCATTGATGATTTAAAACACTTGCTTTTCTAATCAAAGTTTTACTTCCGTCTGTAGCTGTAGGCAATAATGGATTTCCTCCTTCTTGAGTATTTAAAGTTGTTAAATCCAATAATACTTTTTTCATAACATCTTCATAGCTATAATCACCGAATTTCTTTTGAGCATTTTTATTTTCATCAATAGAAAAATAACTTGCTTCTTTGAACATGTTTTTATAAATCTTTAATGAATCGTTTAGTGTTTTTGCTTTTTCAATTTCTTTGTCTTTTCCTTCTAAAACTTTAGAATCGTTTACATATTGAAAAACATTAATAAGTAATGAAAAGATGAAAAGGTACAAATATAGTTGTCTCATTTTAAATTGTTAATTGTAAATTATCATATGCCAAATATACGTTTTTTGGTAAACTTTTTTGAACTTCTTCGTGAAAACCTAATTGAAATCCAATGTGAGTCAAAAAAGCTTTTTTAGGTTTTATAATTTTGATAAATTCTAAAGCTTCTTCGAGATTATTATGAGTTGGATGTTCTGTAATTCTTAACGCATTAAGTACTAAAACTTCAAGGTTTTGTAGTTTAATTAAATTCTCATCTGTAATATATTTTACATCTGTTAAATATGCAAATTTATCAAATCGATAACCAAGAATTGGTAAGTCGCCATGTAAAACAGAAATAGGAGTAATTATTTTACCTTGAACTTTGAAAGAATTATGTTCATCAATAACATTTACTTCGACTGAAGGTGCGCCAGGATATCTATTTTCAGTTTCAAAAACATATTCAAAACGCTTTTTTAATTCATTAATTACACGTTGTTGAGCATAAATAGGTATTGCTTTTTTTTGTAAAAAGCAAAATGGTCTAATGTCATCAAAACCAGCAGTGTGATCTGCGTGTTCGTGTGTAAACAAAATAGCATCTATTTTTGGGCATTTTGAAACTAACATTTGTTGCCTAAAATCAGGACCACAATCTATTTGAAAAATTGAATTATCCCATTCAACAAAAATAGAAGTTCGCAATCTTTTATCTTTAAAATCTGTACTTAAACAAACAGGAGAATTGTTTGCAATTACTGGAATACCTTGAGATGTACCTGTTCCTAAAAAATATATTTTCACTAAGATTGTTTTTTACAAAATTAAAAAAATCTACATCATATTCATAATCGATTATGTTAACGAATTTTAATTTTCAATTAAAAAAAAAGGAAAGGAGTTGTCTCCTTTCCTTGAAATTTAAATTTCGTTTTTTTATTTAGCAGGCATAGCAGCAGCAGTCATTTCTTCAGAAAGTTTCTGCATATATTCACCCCAAGCTTTAGCATCATCAGGTGTCATAGAAGTTGCTGCAGTTGTCAATTTAGTCGCCCACTCTTGCTGTTTTTTAACTAAATCTTGAATTTTAGTTGCATCACCAGCTTTATAAGCTTCAACATACTCTTTTACAAAAGTTGCATACTCATCAGCTACTTTCTGAACTTCAGGGTTACTGAATTTAACAGCATTAGTATTAGCTGGAGTTTCTACTGGAGCTTGAGTTTCTGGTGTTGGAGTTTCAGTCGTTGTTTCTGGAGCTGGAGCATCAGCTGTTTCAGCTTTTTTATCACATGCAATCAAACTACCTACTAGAACAGCAGTCAATAAAATTTTTTTCATAAACTTAAATTTTTTTAAAATTAATAGAACTAATTTAGTAATATAAATTTAAATACAAAAAAAAATTAATTATTTATTTACATAAATACCATTTAATTACCAAAAAAGATAATTTTTATTAAAAATAAAAACCTGAATATACTAACTTATATTGGAATTTTTGTTTGCATATTCACTATTTATAATTATAAATTACTACATTTTGAAACTATTCAACATTATTCTTAAACTATCGTCCCATTTTGGTATTTCAATTTCGTAGGCAGATTTAATTTTTGTTTTATCCAATAAAGAAAAATTTGGCCTCTTTGCAGGTGTTGGATAAGCATTTGTTGAAATGGGGTGGATTCTAATTTTTGAATCCGAATATTCTTTGATTTTTGAAGCGAATTCAAACCAAGAACATGAACCTTCATTGGAATAATTGAAGATTCCAAAACTTAGTTTTTTACTAGTTATGATTTTAATTAAAGCTTCAGCTAAATCAATTGCAAGGGTTGGTGAACCTATTTGATCATTAATAACGTTTATTTCGTCTTTTTCTTGAAATAATCGTAACATGGTTTTTACAAAATTGTTTCCATATTTTGAATAAACCCAAGATGTTCTAATAATAATTGTTTGGGGATTTATTTCCAAAGCAAGCTCCTCGCCTTCTAATTTAGTTTCACCGTAAACATTAATTGGATTCACCTCATCAATTTCTGTTCGAGGCTTTGAAATTGTACCATCAAAGACGTAATCTGTAGAAATATGAATAAATGGAATGTTTTGTTTCGCAGTTGCTTGAGCCAAATATTTTGTAGCTAAGACATTTACTAATCGTGCATTTTCAATATCAGATTCTGCTTTATCAACAGCAGTATAAGCAGCACAGTTGATTACAAAATCAAATTTATTCTTATCAAAAAATATTTTTACATCTGACTGTTTCGTTATATCTAATTCATTTCTTGAAACAAATACAAACTCTAAATCTGTTTCATTCAAGGAAATTTCTTTTATACATTGACCTAACTGTCCGCTTGAACCTGTTATTAGTACTTTCATTTTTTGGTGGATTTGCTAATTTGTGAATCTAACTGTTTGCCTTTTTTAGGACCTAGAAATAGAATCAAAACTCGGAAGCTTTAGATCTTTTTCGGAAATAATTTCTTTTCCTGATTCAATTTGCCAATCGATGTTTAATTCAGGTGAATTATATAAAATTCCTGCTTCGGATTCTTTATTATAAAAATTATCACATTTATAAAAAAAAGTAGCTGCATCGGATATTACAGAAAATCCATGTAAAAAACCTCTTGGAATAAACAGTTGTCGTTTATTTTCTGCAGACAACTCAATAGCAATATGTTGTCCAAAGGTTGCTGATCCTTTACGTACATCTACAGCAACATCAATTACTTTTCCTTCTAGGACACGAACTAACTTGGCTTGAGCAAATTCTCCAGTTTGCATATGTAAACCACGAATAACTCCATAACTTGATTTTGATTCATTATCTTGAACGAAATTAGGTCTGAAACCAATTATTTCAGCTAACTTATTTTCGTTATAGGATTCAAAGAAATATCCGCGTTCATCTTTTAAAACATTGGGCTCTAATATATAACAACCTTTTAATTTGGTTTCTTTTGCGTTCATATTTTTTGTATTTTGGAAATAGAGAAAAAGAAATTCTACGATATAATTTTAAAGTCTTATAACTTTTTAACCTTAAAAAGCACTACTTTTCAACTATTTATATTGCTTTTCGTAATAATTTTGATAATCACCTGAAGTGACATTTTCTAACCATTCTTTATTTTCTAAAAACCAATCGATTGTTTTTGATAACCCTTCTTCAAAAGTAACTGAAGGTTTCCAATCTAATTCTTGATTTATTTTAGTAGCATCAATTGCGTAACGCAAATCGTGTCCTGGTCGATCTTTGACAAAAGTGATTAATTGTTCTGAAGTTCCAACTGGATTATTTAGTTTTTCATCCATTTGCTTACAAAGTTCTTTAACCAAATCGATGTTCTTCCATTCATTAAATCCTCCAACATTATAAGAATTTCCATCTTTTCCTTCATGAAAAACCAAATCAATTGCTTTTGCATGATCTTTTACATACAACCAGTCTCTAGTAAATTTTCCGTCTCCATAAATTGGAAGTGATTTCTTATTTAAAATATTATGAATACACAATGGAATCAATTTTTCTGGAAAATGATTAGGCCCATAATTATTAGAACAATTGGTTAATACAATTGGCATTTCGTATGTATCTTGATAAGCACGAACAAAATGATCTGAAGAGGCTTTGGATGCCGAATACGGTGAATGCGGATCATATGCCGTGTTTTCTGTAAAAAAACCTTCGTTTCCTAATGTACCATAAACTTCATCAGTTGAAACATGATGAAAACGTTTTCCTGTGTAATCATCTTTCCAAATATGTTTTGCAGCGTTTAATAAATTAACTGTCCCAATAACATTGGTCATCACAAAATCAAGTGGATTGCTTATTGAACGATCTACATGTGATTCTGCTGCAAGATGAATTACACCATCTGGTTGATAGTTTTCAAAAATATCTAACATCAATTTTGCATCAACAATATCGGCTTTAATAAATTGATAATTTGGTAAAGTTTCAATGTCTTTTAAATTTTCAAGATTTCCGGCATAAGTCAATGCATCGAGATTTATAATTTTATAATCGGGATATTTCAACACAAACTCTCGAACGACATGTGATCCTATAAATCCTGCTCCACCTGTTATAATAATTGTTTTCATTTTTTTATATCTTATTGACCGATGCTGTAAAATTGAAAACCAACTTCATTGAACTTTTTTTCATCTAACAATTTACGACCGTCAAATACAAAAGCAGGTTTATACATATTCTCATAAATTTGCTTCCAATCGTATGTTTTAAATTCGTCCCATTCTGTTAAAACAGCAATGGCATGAGCATCTTGACAAGCTAAATATGGATCATTAATCACACGAACCAATCTTCTATTCTCTTCTGCTGTACGAGTTCCCAACGCATCTAAGTCGGCATAAATCTGTGATACCGAAACTTTAGGGTCATAAACTGTAATCGTTGCTTGTTCATCTAACAAATGATCTGCTACATAAATCGCAGCAGACTCACGCGTATCGTTAGTATCTTTTTTAAATGCCCAGCCTAAAAAAGCGATGTTTTTACCATTAACAGTGTTGTATAATGTTTTGATAATATAATCTGCAAATCGGATTTTTTGATGGTCATTCATTATAATGACTTGTTCCCAATAATCTGCTACTTCTTGTAATCCATAAGATTTGGCAATATAAACTAAATTTAAAATATCTTTCTGAAAACAAGAACCACCAAAACCTACTGAAGCTTTTAAAAACTTGGAACCAATACGCGAATCCATTCCGATTGCATGTGCAACTTCAGAAACATCAGCTCCTGTCACTTCACATAATTCTGAAATGGCATTAATACTCGAAACTCGTTGTGCTAAAAATGCATTAGCAACTAGTTTAGAAAGTTCGGATGACCAAAGATTTGTAGTTATTATTTTTTCTGAAGGCACCCAAGAGGCGTAAATTTCAACTAATGCTTGAATTGCTTCTTCATTTTCTCCTCCTATCAAAACACGGTCTGGATTTTGTAAATCTGCAACTGCTGTACCTTCAGCAAGAAATTCAGGATTCGACAAAATATCAAAATTAACATGATTACCTGTGTTGTCAAGAATACTTTTTAGAGCTTCGGCTGTACGTACAGGTAACGTAGATTTTTCTACAACAATTTTATCAGTTGTAGCTACTTTAGCAATTTGACGCGCACATAACTCAATAAATTTTAAATCTGCAGCTTGACCTTTTCCTTTTCCATATGTTTTTGTAGGTGTATTTACCGAAATAAAAATCATATCAGCTTGATCAATTGCAGTTTCGATATCCGTTGAAAAAAATAAATTTCTTCCTCTTGCTTCTCCTACTATTTTATCAAGACCTGGTTCATAAATTGGTAGTTTAGATAAATCTGAATTATTCCAAGCTGCAATTCGGTCAGCATTTAAATCTACAACAGTAATTTCTATATTCGGATTTTTTTGTGCGATTACTGCCATGGTTGGTCCACCAACGTAACCAGCTCCAATACATGTAATTTTATTTATTTTTTTCATAACCTTTTAGTAATCTTCTTTTTAGTTTTTGAAACCATATGAATAAAGAATAATAATTGAACTAAACTTTCAAGTCAAATTCTAATCTTCAAATATAAATTACAATTTTTTAACCACCTATAATAACCAAGATTTAATTAGTGGAAATTTATAATTGTAAATTGAATGATTTTTTTATAAAATTTTTACATAAATTAAAATTTTAAAACATATTAAATTCTAATTTTCAAATCTTCAAAATATTACTTTTTAAATTTTCTATTTCTTTGACTACATTTAAGCCATCAATATAATTTTATAACAAATTAGATACTTATTTTCAAAAACAAAAATAAGCCTTGTTAAAACTTATATAAATAATAAAAGTGCTTAGATCTATAAGCACTTTTATTATTTATGGTTTTCTAAATCTTTTAATAGTATTTTAAAACACTGAAGATCATCAATTAAAATATAATTATGTTTCAAAAAATTTTCCAAAGCTAAATTTAAAGAGTGTAAATGTGAGGAACTAAGAATATTTTGTTCATTTAGAATGTGATTTATGTTTTAAGTGTTTTGTTATAAACTGACCAATTCTCAATTTCGATTGTACTTACTAACTTAATAGTAAATCAAATAATTCTTTAATGATTAGGTATTTTGAATTCATTTTCTTTTAATTTCTTTTCAAATTCCCATGCGGTTTTCATCGAAATTTCTAATGACGTTTTTGGTTGCCAATGAAGTTTTTCTTTTGCTTTTGAAAAATCCGCATAAGCTTCTTGAATATCACCTCCTCGTCGGTTTGAAATTGTATACGGTATTTTTAAATTATTTGCTCTTTCAAATGCTTCAATTATTTCTAATACTGTTGACCCTGTACCTGAACCTAAATTAAAAAATTCTAATTTATCTTTATTTTTTTTATGTAATAAATACTGAAGTGCTAATACATGAGCATCTGTAATATCATTAACATCGACATAATCTCTAATTACAGTCCCGTCTTTGGTTTCATAATCATTTCTGTTCTTGTAAACCTGAAGCCGTTTGTGTGATATAAGGCAACAAATTATTTGGAATCCCGTTTGATTTATCTCCTAACAAATAGCTTTTGTGAGAATCCACTGGATTAAAATATCGTAACGAAATCGCATTTTTATTCATCGCTTTGGTAAAATCAGAAATGATTTCTTCTCCCATAGCTTTGGTTTTACCATAAGGTGATTCTGCACGTTTCAAAGGTGTTTTTTCATTAATTGGCATTTGATTTGCTTGTCCATAAACCGAACAAGATGACGAAAAAATGAAATTATCAATTTGGAATTGTTCCATTGATTCAAGCACATTTAATAATCCTTCTAAGTTATTACGATAATAATCTAGAGGTTTTTGCACCGATTCACCAACGGCTTTATAAGCAGCAAAATGAATGATTCCGTCGATTTTATTATCCTTAAAAAAGGTATCAACTTTTACTTTATCTTTTAAATCAATTTCAAAAAAACTTGGTTTTATCCCTGTAATCAAAAAAATATTCTCTAAAACTTTTATAGAAGAGTTTGAAAAATCATCAATAATTGTCACATCAAATCCTGCTTCTTGCAAAACGACAACAACGTGTGATCCAATATAGCCTAAACCTCCTGTAACAAGTATTTTTTTCATTAATTAAATAACTCTTTTTAATTTTTCAAATTCAGCTGCTTTCGTTCTTAATCTAGTTGAAGAATAATGACGGTCTCTCGTATTATAAAATAATTCAATACCTTTTTCTTTGCAATATGTTCTACCAGTAAAATTCTTATCTTGATATTCTTCGCCTAAAATTCGAACATCAATTTTAAAAGCCTTTAAGATGTCTTCTAAATCTTGTTCGATAGCGTAAGGTATGATTTGATCAACATATTTACATCCTTCTAATTGAATGTATCGTTCAACAACACTTTGAGCTGGTTTGTTTTTTTATATTTTTCAAAAAATGAACATCTTGAACTTCTGGTTTTGTAATATCTAATAAATGAAAAATTCCATTTATAGAACAGACCCCATGTAATTTCTACCCGTAAAACCAATTGTTTTGAGAAGTACAAAACCCTTTTGAAGGAGCTGTTTCAAACTCATTTTTACAGATTTTAATTCTTCTATGAAGTGAAAATTTGCACATCTCCAACGGTATTCTATCCACGATGAAATAATTTTCAAATTCTAAAAATGAGATGCTATTTTTGTTCTGATTTCTTCTAAAAAGAAAAACAATTTTCTTCTTCGCTTATTGAACTGACTTCGCTCAATTAAATTAGATATTTGTTCTTTATTAATTTCTTTAAATAAAGAATTATTGCTGTCAATTGACATAAATTCGACAGTTAAACTAAATGCAATAACTTATAAATCAAACTTTTTTGTTTTCTACCAACATTCGATTTATACTCTAATTTACAATCCAAAGAACTTATAACTTCTAAAACTTTAAAATAATTTTTTAATATATTTAATATAGATATCGGTTTGTAAATCAAATTCAATATACTGAATTTAAATACATTGACTAACATCTAATCCGTTTATTGTATTAGAAATAATTACTCCCAACGGGTTAATTTATACAAAAATGTAACTTAACTTAAACTGGAATTTATGTTTGCATATCCAGCCTATGTAAACAAAAAAAAAGTTGGATATAATGTTAAGAGCAAGGACTTTTATAAGATTTAAAAACACAAGAAGAATCAAGTAAATTACTGAAAGAATTACATTCTCATTTAATTGTAGCAAAATTACTTGGTCAACTTGGCGCGCATTTAGGTTACTCAAAAAACGAAAAAATGATAGTAATGACGAACTAAATGGTTACTTCAAAACGATTAAAAGTAATATAACTAAACTGCCTTCAATTTATTTGTAAGGCAGTTTTTTTTAAGAATGCACCCATATTAATTTTTAAAAAAAACTTTATTAGATTTATATGTATTAATTAATTAACAAAAAAAATTATAATTTACATAATTATCATTTGACTTAAATATGATAAAACATGAATAAAATACATTTAAAAAATATTTTTTTATTAGTTCTAATTCTGATTTCAAATCAATGTTCTAAATTAAAAGATAATTATTCTGGCTTCATATACGATGAAAATGGTAAGCCTTTAACTGGAGTTCTAATAAGAGCATGCGAATCTTCCGGATCGAAAACTTTTACTGATAGTTCAGGATTCTTTAAATTAAAAAAATCTGGAGATTTTTTTTGTGATTTAATTCTCACAAAAAAAGGCTATCAAACCGACACCATAAAAACAGTTTGGATACAACATGGTGAAAAAGAAATGTTTTCAAATTTTATAACAGAAGAAAATTCAAGATGGATCATGAATCGAATTGTTTTTAGAGATTCATTATTAAATTCATCAGATAAAAAAAGATTTTACGATAAAGATTCTGTCGAAATGTATCGAGATAATCGTTTGATGTACACACAGTATTTAAATCCTAAAACCACCGAAATTAGTTACCGTTATTACGATTCCGATGGAAAAATAAAACGGGAAGTTTTCAATATTAATATGAAAAAAGACTTGATCCATTTTCAAGATTTCAATCAAAATACAAAAGAAAAAAATTTTGCTTATTTAATTTCATTTGATTCAATTCCTGAACTTATCAAAGATGAATTCGGAAATTATGTTCAAATTGGAAAATTAAAAGAAACTCAAAAAAATATGCTTCTTTCAGAAACTTATTTTTTATGGCGTACAACATCTGATTTTTTAGAAGGAAACAATGAAGAGATTATCGGTAAAAAGATTTTTAATAAGAATGAAAATTCGTATGAAATAATCAAGTTTACAGATGACGGTCAAATTCAATCGCTCTATGATTCAGCTGGGAAACTAAAGGAATACTGGGTTTTAAAATATCTTTACGGCGGTTTGTTTCCTATATTTTCGGTTATTTATGATTCACAAGAAAATAAATTGGAAGAGAAAAATTGGGAAAATCTTTATCCAAAATCTGGCACAAGTTATAATGATGTATTTTCTATCTTGACTACTCAAAACTTTTATAAAAATGGTAAAGTTAAATTCATTTCAAAAATGAAATCGTACACTGAAAGCGGAGAATTTCGTTGTGGAACTTGGATTTATTACAATGAAAAAGGCAAAATTCAAAAAACTGTAAATTATGGAGATTGTTACAATTTCAAATTAGAAGAAGAAAATGATGATACACTTTTTTAAAAATTACTTGTAATGAAAATTTATACAAAGTTGATTACTCTATTTTTTTTCAAAAACCATTTCCAAAAATCCTTCTTTATAAAATTTTAATTCATCGCCATCAACTTTATAGCTATTTATTTCATTTAATGATTCTATAAAGTTTTTTTCGAGCGTCAAATCCTCACAAAACATTCTGGTTAATAGAATTTCTTTAAAAGAAATTTTATCGTTTTTTAAAATAAAAGAACTACTAAAACCATTGCAACTTGCATTTCCTGAAACTCGATTATTTTCTAAATCAAATTCAATAAATGGTACAACTGAAATTTGATTATTCGAAATCTTTTTGGATTTGATTTGACTCAAAAACCACGTTCCAGATAATAACTCATTTGCAACAAAATATCCACAACCTTTATGTTTAGTAGTTTTTTTAAATTGTATGATTTCAACCTCTGCATTGTATTCATAAATTTTATCTGACATTCCATCAGAGCAAGAACCTTTGGTTAATTTAATTAAAATTGAACCATTACCGTTTACTGTTTTATAAATTTTAGTTTCAGCAAATTTGTCAATCAAAGGTAAATTATAAGGAAATTCAATCTTTACGCCGTCAATCTGCGAATATGAAATCTTCTCTTCAGAAATTTCGATGTTCCAAAAAGGTTCTGTTCCAATAATCTTGAAATAAGCATTAGAATCGTTATTCTTGGACACCTTTTCAATTTTATCTTTTTTTAAATCATAGTTTTTAGTTGAATGACACCCTATAAAAAAGATACAACTCAACACAAAAATCCAAAAACAATATATTTTTTTCATATTAAAAAATTGATTTAGGCAAATTTAATGAAAACATCGCAATGAAATTGATATTTATCCTAATAATCAAAAATAATTCATTAAAATAAATATAAATCTAATCTATATTTATTTTTTTCTTCTAAATTTATGAAAACACAAAAAACGATTAAAACATAATAAAAAACCAACAATTAATTATGAAGGAAATTTTTAAGAAAGTGAGTAAAATCATTTCTGAAAACACTTATGACGATTTACAAAATATCAAAATTGAAAAACCAGAGTATTTCAATTGGGTAGAAGAAATTTTTGAAGGAATACAAGTTTCTGAACGTCCTGATAAGACGGCATTACTTTGGACGGATGGAGAAGAAACAATTGCGTATTCTTTTAAAACGATGTCTGAAATGTCTAATCAACTTTTGAATTTTTTAAGAAATAAAGGAGTAAAGCAACATGACATTATTTTAGCTCAAATGATGCTTCAGCCTTGTAGTTGGCAAACTATTCTTACAACTATTAAAGGTGGTTTTGAATTAATTCCGACTGCAACTATTATGGGTTCTGGCGATTTAGCTTTTCGTTTCGAAAAAACATTACCTAAAGTTGTAATTGCTGATGCAGAAAATGCTGAAAAAACAGATGATGCAGAAAAAATTTCTGGAAAACAAATAGACATTAAAATCATTTGTGATGGCAAACGCGATGGATGGTTTTCTTTAGAAGATATTGAAAAAGAAAGTAAAATGGCTTCGGCTGCAAAAACAAAGTCAGATGATACCTTGTTTATGTTTTTTACATCTGGAACAACAGGAATGCCTAAAATAGTTTGTCACACCCATTTTTCTCATCCGGTTGGACATTTAACAACGGCTACTTGGATTGGATTGACAGAAGATGATATTCATTATAATATTTCGCAACCTGGTTGGGCTAAGTTTGCTTGGAGTAGCTTTTTTGCGCCTTGGAATGTTGGAGCTGCAATTTTCACGCATCACACCTACGAACGTTTCAATGCGAAACGAACTTTGTCCTTAATCGAAAAACATAAAATTTCGACATTGTGTGCTCCGCCAACCGTTTTGCGTTTGTTCATTCAAGAAGATATTAAATCATATAATTTTAGCCTAAAACAATGTGTAGCAGCTGGTGAACCATTGAATCCTGAAATAATTGAAGAATGGAAAAACGGTACAGGAATTCTAATTCGAGATGGATTTGGACAAACAGAAAGCACTTGCTTGGTTGGAAACTTACCTACAACAAAAGTAAAATTTGGTTCGATGGGAAAACCATTATTCATGTATGATGTAGTCATTGCAGACGAAAATGGAACCATTTTAGCCGATAATGAAGAAGGAAATATTTGTATTCGAATGGATGAAAATTCTGTAAATGGAATTTTCAAGGGTTATTTATTTGATAAAGTAAAACAAGCACAAGTTTTCAGAAATGGATTGTATTATACAGGAGACAAGGCTTACAGAGATGCTGATGGTTATATTTGGTTTATTGGTCGAGATGATGATGTTATAAAAGCATCTGATTACAGAATTGGACCATTTGAAGTTGAAAGTGTTTTACTAGAACATGATGCTGTTTTAGAATCTGCTGTTGTTGGTTCACCACATCCTATCAAAGGTTATGAAGTTAAGGCTTTTATTATTTTGAATGAAAATCATGTCCCAAATGAAATTTTAGCAAAAGAACTATTTGATTATTCAAGAATACATTTAGCTCCATATAAAATCCCAAGAATCATAGAATTCGTAACTGAGCTTCCAAAGACAATTAGTGGAAAAATCAGAAGAGTTGAAATTAGAGCTCAAGAAGCTGAAAATAAAGCCAAGAAAATCAAATCTGATTGCGAATTTTTCTATATAAAATAGATTTACTAAAGAAGTGACCACGGTTGCTTCTTTTTTTTATAAATTCAATTTTTATTGTAATATTTATGAAATAATTTAATAACTATTTATAAATATCTCGGTATATTAGCAACGTTAATCATTCAACAAAAAATGAAAAAATACATTCTACTTATTACAATCTTTTTTTTAGGTTATAACTCATTTGCCCAAATTGAGGATACAGATATGGAAGAAATGGTTATTGAACGAGTTTCCAAAAAAAATATAATTGAAATAATTGAAGATATAAAAAAACAAACCTATAAAAATTATTCTGGCGATAATGCGAAATACACCATTACGCAAGAAGCTTATCTTGGAAAAACAGACACTTTAATTCATATCAATTCGTTTTATGATATTTCAATGGATTTGAAAAGTAAAAAAATCAATAAAGTAAAAACTTCAAATCCTAAAAATATTGAATATTATAAAGAACCTTTTTTTTCTAGATATTCAAATAACGATTCTCCTTTATATTGGTTAACTGAAGTTATTTTACGAAAAAACATAAATATTCCCGAACTTGATTTTTTGAATAATATAAACGACTACCAATACATACGATCAACTGAAAAAGGAATTACTACAGTAACCTTTTTTACAGAAGATTATTATGAAGGTTTTTTTAAATATGACCAAAAATACAATCTAATTGAAATTGAGTTTTATCTAACAAAACCTTATCCTATTGATCATTCGCAAGTAAATAACGGAAAACAATTATTTGTTAAAAATTGGATTTTAAATGCTGAAGTTGTTCGTATTAAATTTAAACAGGATCGAAATGGTAAAATTTACATTGATCGCTTAACTGCTTACGAAGAAATGAGAGATTATAATTTCGAAAAGTATGATTCTAAAGGATCAGTAATTATTAAAGATGATAATTTAAATTTTAATTCATCTCTTATCATAAAAAGACAATAAGATCGATTTAATATCGGTCTTTTTTATTATAAAAAATATGAGTTCAACAAAATGTCAAACTCATATTCTTGAAAATAATATTTTTTTTATATCTATCTTGCCTTATAAGCAATTAAAGCTGCTTTTAAAATTTCTGCTGATTTAATTAAATCTTCTTTCTTTAAAACATAAGCCAAACGAACTTCGTTTAAACCAACACCTGGAGTTGAATAAAATCCAGCAGCTGGAGCAACCATAACCGTTTCGCCATTTAAATCGAAATCTTCTAAAATCCATTTTGCAAAATCCTCTGCATTTTCAACAGGTAATTTAGCGATGCAATAAAAAGCTCCTTTTGGATTAGCTACTTCTACTCCATCAATTGCGTTTAAAGCATTTACCAAAGTATCTCTACGATCTTTATATTCTGTAATTACATCATCAAAATAAGATTGAGGCGTATCTAAAGCAGCTTCAGAAGCAATTTGCGCATAAGTTGGTGGCGATAAACGCGCTTGGGCAAATTTCATTGCAGCTTGCATGAATTCTTTATTTTTAGAAACCACACACCCAATTCGAGCTCCACACATACTAAAACGTTTAGAAACCGAATCAATCATGATTGCATTTTCAGCAATACTTTCTTCGTTTAAAACCGAAAAATGTTTGAATCCGTCATAAGCAAATTCTCTGTAAACTTCGTCAGCGATTAAGAATAAATCATGTTTCTTAACTAAAGTAGCTAATTCCTCAATTTCTTCTTTTGAATATAAATAACCTGTTGGATTACCTGGATTACAAATTAAAATCGCTTTGGTTTTTGGTGTGATTAATTTTTCAAAATCAGCAATTGGTGGCAATGCAAAACCTGTTTCGATACCTGAAATAACCGGTACAACTTTAATTCCTGATGCTGTAGAAAAACCGTTGTAATTTGCATAAAAAGGTTCTGGAATAATGATTTCATCACCTTGATCCATCGTGCTTCCCATCGCAAACATTAAAGCTTCAGATCCACCAGTTGTAATGATGATATCTTCTGTATTTACTGGTAAACCTTGTTTTTGATAATAAGAAGCTAATTTAGTTCTGTAAGATTCGAAACCCGCAGAATGGCTGTATTCTAAAACTTCAATATTTGCATTTTTAACAGCGTTTAATGCTACTTCTGGTGTTTTAATATCGGGTTGACCAATGTTTAAATGATAAACTTTATTTCCTTTTTTCTTAGCAGTTTCAGCAAACGGAACCAATTTTCGAATCGGTGATTCTGGCATCTGTTGCCCTTTATTTGAAATTTTAGGCATAATTTATTTGTTGTATTTTATAGTCAAATTTAGTTGTTGTACTCTGTACAAATTTAAAACAATATTTATAACGTAATAATTTATTTTTCAAACATTAATTATTCGTTAAAAATAAATTAATACGGACGAAAAAAGGTATTTTTGTGGAATTTTATTATAGACTACACATATATAATTATGAAGAAGTTATTTACTTTCTTATCCTCGACACGATTAATGGCAGTTTTGTTCATTATTTTCCCGATTGCATTAGGTTTAGGTACTTTCATTGAAAATGAGTATAATACCGACACAGCTCGAATTTTAATTTACAATACCAAATGGTTTGAATTAATCATGCTAATTTTTGTTATCAATTTTATTGGAAACATTAAAAAATATCAATTATATAAAAAAGAAAAGTGGGTTACTTTAGTATTGCACCTTTCTTTTATTTTTATTTTAGTAGGTGCATTTGTAACGCGTTACATCAGTTACGAAGGTATGATGCCGATTAGAGAAACGGAAAAATCAAACCAAATATTTTCTGACCGAACTTTCTTAACCGTTATGACTGACGGTATGGTTGATGGAGAAATGAAACGTAGAACTTTTGAAAATCAACATTTATTTTCAGGAGCTTTAGATAAAGATAACTTCATTAGTAATTTTGCTTCGAATTATTTTTCGATGAAAAAAGATTTTAATGGAATTCCGTTTAAAGTTGAATTTAAAGATTTCATTATGGGTGCAACTGAACAAATTCAACCTGATGAAAACGGAATCTTCTTCTTAAAAATGGTCGAATCTGGTGACGGTACGCGTCATGAACATTTCTTAAAAGAAGGCGAAGTACAAAACTTCCACAATGTATTATTTGCATTTAACAAACCAACACCTGGAGCTATTAATATTACAAAAGATGGCGATAACTATACGATAGAAACTCCTTTTGAAGGTAATTTTATGCGTATGGCCGATCAATTTCAAGGAAAAGTAGATAAAGATCAAGTTCAAGAATTGATGTTCCGTTCGTTATATAACATTGGTGGTTCACAATTTGTGTTTCCTGAATTACCAATGAAAGGTAAAATCGGATATGTGTCTGACAACAATTTCAAAACTTCAACAACTCACGATGCTTTAATGTTAACTGTTTCTACTCAAGATAAAGATGGAAACGAAGTTACTGAAGATGTTACTTTATTAGGTTCAAAAGGTACGATGGGCGTTCCACAATCATTTAAATTAGGTGAATTAGAATTTACATTAATGTTTGGTTCTAAAATTTACACTACCCCATTCGAAGTTCAATTAAACGATTTTATCGCAAATAAATATCCTGGTACAGAAAAAAGTTATTCTTCGTTTGAAAGTAAAGTAACTGTTCTTGATCCTCGTGATAAAAATTTCGATGCTCATATTTACATGAATAATGTATTAGATTATGATGGATACCGTTTTTTCCAAGCACAATTTGATCCAGACGAAAAAGGAACGATTTTATCTGTAAGTCACGATTTTTATGGAACTTGGATTACTTATATTGGATATACTTTATTATACATTAGTATGCTTTTACTTTTAGTTACAAAAAACACGCGCTTTGATGATTTAAGAAATAAATTAAACAAAGTTCGCGCTAAGAAAAAGAGTTTAATTACAGCATTGTTATTATTTATTTCGTTAGGAGCATTTGCGCAACATAATCATAAAATGCCTTCTGAGAAACAATTAGATTCTATTTTAGAAATATCTAAAGTTCCCTTAGAACACGCTGATAAATTTGGTAAATTAATCATTCAGGATGCTGGCGGACGTATGAAACCAATCAACACGTTTTCGTCTGAATTATTAAGAAAAGTAAGTAAATCAGATCATTACAAAGGAATGGATTCTGATCAAGTTTTGCTTTCAATTACACAATTCCCACAACTATGGTACAATGTGCCAATCATTAATCTTAAAAAGGAAAATGATAGTATTCGTGAAGTAATCGGAATTCCTGCTGATCAAAAATTTGCTGCTTTAATTAATTTCTTTGATGAACAAGGAAATTATAAATTAGATAAATATCTAGAAGAAGCAAATCATACAACTGTAAAAAATCAGTTTCAAAAAGATTTTATCGAAGCTGATAAAAAAGTAAACTTACTATATTCTGCAATCACAGGTCAAATTTTAAATATTTTCCCTGTACCTTACGATAAAGGAAATAAATGGATCAATTATTTAGAACTAAATGAATCTGATATAAAAGGAGAAGATTTACAGTTTACAAAAATTATTCTTCCGGCGTATTTAACAACTTTAATGAAATCTTTAGAAACAAAAGATTATACAAAAGCAGATGAATTTTTACAAAACATTAGCGACTATCAACATAAATTTGGAGCTGAAGTAATGCCGTCTGATCAACATGTAGAAGCTGAAATTTTGTATAACAAATACGATATTTTTAAGAGATTGTATTCTTGGTACATGTATGCTTCTGTTTTATTATTTGCTGTAGTTATCATCAGAATTTTCAAAGACAATAAAATCTTAAAATTAATTTCAAATATATTTATTGGTTTTGTAATTGTATTATTCTTATTACATACAGCAGGTTTAGCAGCTCGTTGGTACGTTTCTGGACATGCACCTTGGTCTGACGCTTATGAATCGATGATTTATGTTGGATGGGCAACGATGTTATTTGGATTAATATTTGGTAGAAAATCTGAATTGACAATTGCTTCAACAGCCTTTGTTGCAGGAATGATTCTAATGATTGCCCATTGGAGTTGGATGGATCCAGCAATCGCAAACTTACAACCTGTTCTTAATTCATACTGGTTAATGATTCACGTGGCGGTTATTGTTGCAAGTTATGGACCATTTGCTTTAGGTATGATCTTAGGAATTGTAGCTTTATTTTTAATGGTATTTACAACTAAAAACAATAAAGCTAAGATGGATTTAAATGTTAAAGAAATTACTTACATCAACGAAATGGCTTTAACGGTTGGTTTAGTTCTTTTAACCATCGGAAACTTCCTTGGAGGTCAATGGGCTAACGAAAGTTGGGGACGTTATTGGGGATGGGATCCAAAAGAAACTTGGGCATTAGTTAGTATTATGGTTTATGCCTTTGTAATTCACATGAGATTTGTTCCTTCTCTACGTGGTACTTGGATTTATAATTTTATGTCAATTATTGCATTCTATGCGATCTTAATGACGTATTTCGGAGTTAACTTCTATTTATCAGGATTGCATTCATACGCAAAAGGAGATCAAGTGGTTACACCAGCATTTATTTGGTGGTCTGTTGGATCAGTATTTACATTAGGAGCTTTAGCTTATTATAAATATCGAATTCATTATAAAAAATAGTTTTATCAAATTTATATTTAAGGAGTAGAGAAATAATATTTTCTACTCCTTTTTTTATGTTTATTAATAAGGTTATGCATCAGATCAAATGAATTTTCAACAAGATTTAATCTACAAATATCTTTATAAATCAAGTTCCAATTTATTCTCAAAATAATAATATACCTCATAAAAAAACGTACATAACAAATTAAGTTATATACGTTTTTAATATTATTGTGATTCTTAAAAATCTATTTTTCTAAATCTAAATAATTTTCAATTTCCTCTACTAAACTATTAATAGATTCATTTTGACTATTAATCTTTTTGGCTTGATTTAAATATTCTAGAGCTTCTTTATAGATTCCGATTTTTTGTTGTTTCAATGCTTTGAATTTTTGTTGACCAGCGTTTGAGGTGCCAGTATTATTCATTGCATTAGTAATTTCATTATCTTTTTTAAGAATTAAATTTGCTAAACCTAGATAAGCATTTTCAAATTTTGGATCTAATTCAATTGCCTTTGTAAAATAATTTTTAGCAACATCATCTTTATTTTCATTAGATGCAATTATACCTAAATTGTAATTTAATAAAGCATTATTTGGATTTTTAGCTAAAGCAGCATTTGCAATTTCAACAAACTTATCATTTCTATTCGTTTGACTGTATAAATTCAATAAACTCATTAAAACATCATTATCATCTGGATTGTTTTTATAAGCTTTTGTGATGTATTGTTCAGCTTCCGAATAATTCTCTTTATTCATTAATATTAAAGAAAGATTTTTCAGAATTTCACCTCGTTGACTTGGCTCAGTAACCGTTTTTGGTTGAATGTGAGTTCCTTGACGCACTAACAAATCACGCATCTTTTTATCACTTCCAAATGATTGTACAGCACCATTAGCTTTTTCTACTGCAGTATAATAAACTGATTTACCATCGTAATTTAGATTAACCAATTCTTTATATTTACTCTCTGCAAAATCATAATCGTTTGCGCTAATTGCTGTTGAAGCAGCATAAAAAAGATAAACTGTATCTTTAGGACTTAATTGATATCCCAAATCAAATTTACGAGAAGCATCTTTAAATTTACCTTTTGTATTATCTGCAACAGCTTCGTTTACAACCTGAGCTAAAAGTATATTTGTAATAGGTTCAGCTTTTGCAGAATATTTATTATTCTTTGACGCTTTTTCAATTTCGGTTACTTTCTTAAATGACTCCACCGCTTTAACAACATTCTTTTCTTGATCTTCGGTCGCAGCTAAACTTAAAGCAGTTTGCCCAGTAAGAAAATAATATTCAGCTTTTTGTTCATCAGTTGCTGAACCCAACAACGGTTCAACTTTTTGCAAAGCTAAACGAGCTTCTGTGAAACTTTTTTTATCTACTAATTTTGAAGCTTCTTTTAATTCAGCCTTTTGAGCTGATGCTGATAAAGAAACTAATGCAATTGAAAATGCATAAAATTTATTTTTCATTATTCTTCAGAATTTTCTTGTTCTACATCGTTGTCATCGTCTTCAATGATTTCGTCATCTTCTATTTCATCTTCTACTGGAGGTAAAATTTCAGCATCTTCTGGAGCTACTAAATTTTCAGTATCAACTTCTTCTTCTTCATCCTTCATTACTTTTGCAACAGCAGCAATCGAATCGTTTCCTTTAATATTAATTAAACGAACACCTTGTGTTGCACGTCCCATAACACGTAAATCAGAAACTCGAATACGAATCGTTAAACCAGATTTATTAATAATCATTAAATCATCGTTGTCAGTTACTGCATTTAAAGAAACTAACAATCCTGTTTTGTCGGTGATGTTCATGGTTTTCACACCTTTTCCACCACGATTTGTTTCACGATATTCATCTAAAGAAGAACGTTTTCCGTAACCATTTTCAGACACTACTAAAATTTCACTATTCATATCGCTAACAGCAACCATTCCAATAACTTCATCTTTATCATGAGCTAAAGTAATACCACGAACACCAGAAGCTGTTCTTCCCATCGGACGAGTTTTAGCTTCATCAAAACGAACTAATTTACCAGATCTTGCAGCAACTAAAACTTTAGAGTTTCCGTCTGTTAATTTTGCTTCGAATAATTCGTCATCTTCTTTAATTGTAATCGCATTGATACCATTTAAACGTGGACGAGAATATTGTTCAAGCGGAGTTTTCTTAACCTGACCTTGTTTGGTAACCATGATTACATAATGGTTATTGATGTATTCTTCGTCTTTTAAATCTTGCGTACAAATGAATGCTTTTACTTTATCATCGTTTTCAATATTGATGATGTTTTGAATCGCTCTTCCTTTTGCTTGTTTACTTCCTTCAGGAATTTCGTAAACACGCATCCAGAAACATTTTCCTTTTTGAGTAAAGAACAACATATATTGGTGGTTTGTTGCCACATACATATGTTCTAAGAAATCTTGATCTCTTGTTCCGGCAGATTTTTGACCAACTCCACCTCTATTTTGAGTTTTGTATTCTGAAAGTGGTGTACGTTTGATGTATCCTGCATGAGAAATGGTAATAACTACTTGCTCATCCGGAATTAAATCTTCGATGTTCATTTCTCCACCAGCGTATTCAATTTGAGAACGACGCGCATCACCATATTTATCTTTGATTTCAACAAGCTCGTCTTTGATTACTCCCATAAGTAAATCTTTACTTGCTAATAACGATTCTAAATATGCGATTAATTTCATAATCTCCTCGAATTCAGCACGTAATTTATCTTGCTCTAGTCCTGTTAACTGGCGTAAACGCATTTCAACAATAGCACGAGCTTGAATCTCAGAAAGTGAGAAACGTTCAATTAAACGTTCACGAGCTTCATCTGCATTTTTAGAACCACGAATAATAGCAATTACTTCGTCAATATTATCAGAAGCAATGATTAATCCTTCAAGAATATGCGCTCTTTCTTGCGCTTTTCTTAATTCGAATTGTGTTCTACGCGTTACAACTTCAAAACGGTGATTTACGAAATGTAAAATCAAATCTTTAAGATTCAACATTTCAGGTCTTCCGTTTACTAATGCAATATTATTTACACTGAATGAAGATTGTAATTGCGTATATTTATAAAGTGTATTTAAAACGATATTTGGAATGGCATCACGTTTTAAAATATAAACGATACGCATTCCCTTTCTATCCGATTCGTCACGAATGTTTGAAATACCTTCAATTTTATGATCGTTTACCAATTCAGCAGTTTTTTTAATCATTTCTGCTTTATTGACTTGGTAAGGAATTTCTGTAACAACAATACACTCTCTTCCGTCAACCGTTTCAAAACTAGCTTTAGCTCGCATTACAATACGTCCACGTCCTGTTTTAAAAGCTTCGCGTACTCCTTCGTAACCATAAATTACTCCTCCAGTAGGAAAATCTGGTGCTTTGATGTGTTGCATTAGCTCATCGATTTCAATATCATTGTTATCGATATAAGCTAAAGTACCATCAATAACCTCATTTAAGTTATGAGGTGCCATATTTGTAGCCATACCAACTGCAATACCAGAAGCTCCATTTACAAGTAAAATTGGTACTTTTGTCGGCATTACTTTAGGTTCTTCTAAAGTATCGTCAAAGTTTGGTTGAAAATCAACAGTTTCTTTTTCTAAATCTGCAATGATTTCTTCAGCCATTTTTTTCATTCTTGCCTCAGTATAACGCATCGCTGCAGGGCTATCGCCATCTACAGAACCAAAGTTACCTTGACCATCGACTAAAAGATATCTTAAACTCCAATCTTGAGCCATACGAACCATGGCATCGTATACAGAAGAATCTCCATGAGGGTGAAATTTACCTAAAACTTCACCAACAATTCTTGCTGATTTTTTATGTGGTTTAGTGGCAGTTACTCCTAATTCGTGCATTCCGAATAAAACTCTTCGGTGAACAGGTTTTAAACCATCTCTAACATCTGGAAGCGCTCTAGAAACAATTACCGACATTGAATAATCAATGTAAGATGATTTCATTTCGTCTTCGATGTTAATAGGAATTAACTTTTCTCCTTCAGACATCATAATTTATCTATGTTTATTTTTATCAATAATTAACGGCTAATATACGTAAAATTAAGCTAAAATACAATCTGAAACTCAATTGTTATTAACAGTAAAATGTTTAAAAAACAAAAAAAGAACCTTAAATAATATTTTAAGATTCTTCCCTGATTACATTTCAACCGAATAAATATCGGATGAATTTCGTTTTATGTTCGAAAATTCAAAACCTCCCGGCTCAGGTATCATTTCAACCAAATGAAAAACGATACATTTTTTAGGCAAACCTTTAAAAAACAATGTAAAATTCAACGGTTTATTTTTAGGAATTACAGTCCAATCTGGTGCAATTGAAATTCCTTCAACATGAACCATCGGATAGCGAACTCCAGTAGCCGCATCTATCAAAAAAGTAGTTTTCCAAATACGAGCCGCATCATCATCTTCTGTAGAATGAATTTTAAAATGAACAATTACTTGACTTTCTTCTTGAGTTAATTCAAAAAGTTCAAATTGCAATTCTTCACAAATATCAAAATCATAAATAACTTCTTCTCTTTCTACAATTCGATTTCCATTCCTAACATCCATAATCAAAACTCAAAAATATATAAACACAAAAAAAGCGATTCGCAGGAACCGCTTTAGGGTGAAAGACGGGTCTCGAACCCGCGACCTTCGGAACCACAATCCGACGCTCTAACCAACTGAGCTACAATCACCGTTTGGGAGTTTTATTTTAAAAGTCAACTCTGAACTTTTTTGGGTGAAAGACGGGTCTCGAACCCGCGACCTTCGGAACCACAATCCGACGCTCTAACCAACTGAGCTACAATCACCGTTTGAGAGTTTTATTTTGAAAGTCAACACTGAACTTTTTGGGTGGAAGACGGGTCTCGAACCCGCGACCTTCGGAACCACAATCCGACGCTCTAACCAACTGAGCTACAACCACCGTTTGGGAGTTTTATTTTAAAAGCCAACTCTGAGCTTTTTGGGTGAAAGACGGGTCTCGAACCCGCGACCTTCGGAACCACAATCCGACGCTCTAACCAACTGAGCTACAATCACCGTGTTTGTTTAACGAGTGCAAATATAACAAGAAAACAGCACCTCGCAAACTTTTTTTACTGATTTTTACAGTAAATTATCTAAGCTATTGACTGCCAAATATCTTTCTGTAGTAAATCCTTCAGCATAATCTACAAAAACCAAACGTCCAAGGTCACGTGCGCGATAATTAATACTATCAGTGAAATTTTTAGTAGCAATTGGCGAAATCGGTTCTTTTGAATTTGGGTCGTAAAATTGCGAACTATAAGCCATTACAGCTTTTTCTTTAATTTCCATAAAATCTGATACATCAACCACAAAATCAGGTTCTATGTTTTGCCATTGAATGTAATGATAAACCACTTTTGGACGCCAAGCTTCTTGAGCTTCACCATTCAACTCGGTTTCAATTCGCCTTAAACCCGAAAGAAAACAAGCATCTGAAACTAATTTACTACCTTTTTCGTGGTCGATGTGACGGTCTTCAATAGCATTACATAAAACGACGTTAGGTTTATATTTACGAAGCATTTTTATAATTTCTAGTTGATGCGCTTCATCATTTACAAAGAAACCATCTCTAAAACGTAAATTTTCTCGAATTTGAACACCTAATATTTCAGCAGCAGCAGCAGCTTCGTTATCACGAATTTCAGCAGAACCGCGCGTTCCTAGTTCGCCACGAGTTAAATCAACAATCCCAACCTTTTTACCTAAACTTATTTCTTTGGCAATCGTAGCTCCACAACCTAATTCTACATCGTCTGGATGTGCGCCAAAAGCTAATATATCTAATTTCATTATTTTATGATTTTCTTTATTGTTTGCGATTTATTTATGGTTTCTAAAAATTCACTTTCCGGATCACTATCTTTTGTAATTCCACCACCTATAAATAAATTTGCTTGATTTTTTTCTAATTCCATACAACGAAGGTTGACAAAAATATCTGATTTTAAACTCTCATTTGTTTCAAAATCTTTATTTATTTCACCTAAAAATCCCGAATAATAATCGCGATTGTAACCTTCGTTTTGAATGATAAATTGTTTCGCTTCTTGTTTAGGTAAACCACATAAAGCTGGAGTCGGATGCAAAGCTAAAACTATATCAGAAAGTGAAACGTCAGACTTGATTTTAGCAGAAATATCCGTTTTGATATGCAATAAATTTCCTGCTTGCGCCGTAAAAGGTTCAGATTTAGAAATCTTCTCAACAAACGGACTTAAACTTTGTTCGATAAATTGAGTAACAAACAATTGCTCTTCTTTTTCTTTATCACCCCAAAAAACAACCTCTTGATTTTCAATATACAATTGAGTACCAGCTAAAGCAACAGTTGAAACAACATCTCTTTCAATCTTAACCAATTGTTCGGGAGTTGCACCTAACCACATCCCTACTTTTGGATGGTAAAAACAATAACAAAAAGCCGATTTGTAAGTTTGAACCAACTTTTTATAATACGTTATAAAATGGCTTTGATTCGCTAAAACAGATTCTTTACGTGAAAGAACAACTTTTAAAAATTTATTTTTCTGGATAGCTTCTACTCCATCCTCAACTAAATTCACATGAAATTCTTTGGTTTCTAAAGTCGGTAAATCATCATTATAATGATTTAATTTTTCATTAAAATCAATTCCTTCAAACTTGATAATTTCAGATTTAACTTCATCAAAAAAAACAAAATCATTTCCATCAAACGGAGCAAAAACAAAACCATTTTTATCTAATTTTTGATTAATAACCAAAGCATCATCAAAACTTAAAAAAGCAATATTTTTTTTCGAATTTGGTTTATTATAAACTACAAAAGGAAGTTTTTTATCGAATTGATTTTGAATACTTTCAAAAAATAATTCCATACTATTTATTTTTTGGCATTACAATATTTGTTAATTTACATAACGAAATTAAATTTCCTTCTTCGTCTTCAATTCTAATTTCCCACAAATGCAAGGTTTTTCCTTTATGAACAATTTTAGCCGTTGCAAAAACTTCGCCTTCACGTTTACTTTTTAAATGATTTGCCGAAATTTCAATTCCGCGAATTTCTTCAGTCTCAGGATTAGCAAATAACATTGAAGCTGCACTTCCAACACTTTCTGCCAAAGCAACACTAGCACCACCGTGAAGCAAACCCATCGGTTGATGAACTTTTGAATTCACAGGCATTTTTGCTTTTAAAAAACCTTCACCAACATCAATATATTCAATCGACAAAGTTTCCATTAAGGTATTTTTAGAATATTGCGCACAACTTTCTAATATTTTTTTCTTTGTAACATCATCCATATCAAACAATTATAAAAAATAAGTTTTTAGAATCTATAAAAATAAAAGTACTAAAAATCTGACGGAATAAAGTTAATCTAGAACAATAAATTTAATCTTGAGAATCATAGACTTTCACAATCTAAAAACTCGACCGTTTAACTAAAAAGTAGTATTTTTGTAAATTAATAAAAAAGCGAATATTTCTGTATGGAAGATTTAAATAAAGAAGTTTTTGAAGCTTTTGAAGTGATAAAAAATGGTGGGATTATCTTGTATCCTACTGATACTGTTTGGGGAATTGGTTGCGATGCTACAAATGAAGCTGCAGTTAAAAAAATATACGATTTAAAAAAACGAGAAGAATCTAAAAGTATGATTGTATTGGTTCATAACGACCGATTACTTTACAATGTTTTTAGTCAAATACCCGAAGTTGCTTTTGATATTTTAGATTGCGCAGAAAAACCAACTACTTTAGTTTTAGACAATCCGAAAAATGTGGCAAAAAATATTATTGCACCTGATAATTCGTTAGGAATTAGAATTGTAAATACACCGTTTTGTTTCCGATTGATAGAACGCATGAAAAAACCATTGGTTTCTACTTCTGCTAACATAAGTGGCGTTCCAACTGCGACAACTTTCGCTGAAATTAGCGACGAGATTAAAAATGGAGTTGATTATATTGTTGGTTTAGATAAAGACGTTAAACGTACCAAATCATCAACTGTAATCAAATTAACGAATGATAGTAAAGTTACTATCTTAAGAAAATAATTTCCGAAAAGAAATATAATGATTGAATCAAATAATTACAAAGAAGCTTTACAAAATCCCATTTTTGAAATCATTTCAAAGGCTGCTGAACTTTTAAACGTTCAAAGTTATGTGATTGGAGGTTTTGTGAGAGATTACATATTAGAACGAAACTCCAAAAAAGACATTGATGTTGTTGCTGTTGGTAGCGGTATTGAATTGGCTTTGAAGGTTTCTGAATTACTTCCGAATAATCCAAAAGTTCAGGTTTTTAAAAATTACGGAACAGCCATGCTTCGTTTTGAAGATATTGATATTGAATTTGTTGGCGCAAGAAAAGAATCTTATCAAGCAGATAGTAGAAATCCGATGGTGGAAGATGGTACTTTAGAAGACGACCAAAACAGAAGAGATTTTACGATAAATGCTTTAGCTTTTTCTTTAAATAAAGAAACTTACGGTGATTTGGTTGACCCATTTAACGGAATTCAAGATTTAAAAGATAAACGTATTGTAACGCCTTTAGACCCAGATATTACCTATTCTGACGACCCTTTACGTATGATGCGCGCCATTCGTTTTGCTAATCAATTGGATTTTATGATTGATGAAACATCGTTAAAATCTATTACGGAAAATGCAGAAAGAATTGACATCATATCTGGCGAACGAATTGTAGAAGAATTAAACAAAATCTTGATGTGCGAAACGCCTTCAAAAGGTTTTTTACTTTTATATAAAACCCATTTATTAGAACGTATTTTACCAGAATTAACAGCGTTGAACAGCGTTGAAGAAATTGAAGGTCAAACTCATAAAAACAACTTTTATCATACTTTAGAAGTTGTAGATAATATTTGTAAAAATACCGATGACGTTTGGTTGCGTTGGTCGGCTTTATTACACGATATCGGAAAAGCTCCAACTAAAAGATACAACAAAAAACAAGGTTGGACCTTTCATGGTCATGAATTCTTAGGTGGTAAAATGGTAAAGAAAATCTTTCAAAGATTACACATGCCATTAAACCATAAAATGCGATTTGTACAGAAAATGGTGATTATGAGCTCTCGTCCGATAGTTTTATCAGAAGATGCAGTTACCGATTCGGCTGTTCGTCGTTTGGTTTTTGATGCTGGCGAAGATGTTGAAAATTTGATGACTTTGTGTGAAGCAGATATCACAACGAAAAATCCAAAGAAATTTAAAAAATATCACAACAATTTTAGTATCGTAAGAAAGAAAATTGTTGAAGTTGAAGAACGTGACCATGTACGTAATTTTCAACCACCAATTACAGGAGAAGAAATTATGGAAATATTTAATTTACCACCGTCTCGCGAAATTGGTCAGTTAAAAGAAGCAATAAAAGAAGCTATTCTAGAAGGAGAAATTCCGAATGAATATGAAGCTGCCTACGATTTCATGATGAAAAAAGCATCTAAAATGGAATTGCAAGTAGTAAATCCAAAAATGTAAACTATGAAAAACACAGCATTTCTTAAAATGGCTAAAACCTCATTAGTTTTAGTTTATTTAGTAATTATTGCCGGAGCTACTGTACGAATGACAGGTTCTGGAATGGGTTGCCCAGATTGGCCTAAATGTTTTGGATATTACATTCCACCAACAGATGTTCAAGAATTAACTTGGGAAACTTACCATGAATACAAAAAAGGTCAAGTTATCATCAAAGATGAAAAGCTTTTTGTTGCTAAAGAAACTTTTAAGTCTGATGAAATGTATCATCCTGAAAATTGGGCAGAATATACAAAACACGATTATGCCGAATTTAATCCAATGCATACTTGGGTGGAATATATAAACAGATTATGTGGCGCTTTAGCTGGAGTTGCTTGTTTTATACTTGCAATTATGTCTTTTAGATTTTGGAAAACCAAAAAATCTGTAGTTGCTTGGTCTTGGATTGTTGTTTTTTTATTAGGTTTTAATGCTTGGTTAGGTGCAACGGTTGTTTATTCAGTTTTGAGCCCGATTAAAATTACAACCCACATGATTGCAGCTTTATTAAATGTTGCCGCATTAATTTATGTGATTCATCTAGCTAAAGAAAATCATAATTATAAAAAATACAACGCTACATTTAAATTCTTTTTATGGATTTCGATGATTTTAACTTTGATTCAAGTTGGATTAGGAACACAAGTTCGTGAATTTGTTGACCATCAAGTAAAAGCAGGAATAGGTAATGAATTGTTATGGTTACAAAATCCGGATGTAACATTTTATATTCACAGAACATTCTCAATCATCGTTCTTCTAGTAAATATATATTTGTATTTAAGAAACAGAAGATTGAATCTAGGATTTACAAATTTAAATTGGGTGATGTTATTGTTATTGCTTGAAATTGGTACAGGAATTGCGATGAATTATTTCGGATTTCCATTTGGTTCACAAGCAGCACATTTGGTTTTAGCAGCTGTTTTATATGGAATTCAATTCTCACTAATTTTAGATAGTAATAAAAAACATCAGATTACCTAAATGAAAAAAATTCTAATCCCTTTAGTATTACTTTGTCAAAATTTTGGTTTTGCTAACAATAATAACGGTTTATGGTTAATGTATTTTGGAAATGTTGCTATAAAAGAAACACCGTTTAAAGTACATTATGAAATTCAAGACCGAAATCACAATATAGGCACCGATTTAAATCAATTGTTAGTTCGAGGTGCATTACAATATAATTTTAAAAACGAAGTTACTTTTGGAGCTGGTTATGGCTTTATTCAAACAGAAAAAGAATTTACTCCTGATTTACCCGTTCGAGAAAACAGAATTTATCAAGAAGCTTTATTACAACAAAGTGTAGCTAAAATAAATTTAAAGCATCGTTTTAGATATGAACAACGTTTTATTGAAAATACTGATTTTAAAACTCGTTTTCGTTATCAATTAGGATTAGATATTCCGATTTACAATACAGATTGTGGTAAAAATTTCTTTGCGACTGCTTATAATGAAATTTTTATAAACGGAGAAAAAACAGAAACTTCTGGTTTATTTGACAGAAATCGTTTGTTTATTGGAGCTGGAGTAAAACTGAATAAAAAAATAGCCATTCAGGCCGGTTGGATGAATCAAATGTTAGAAAACAAATCTGACCAACAAATCATGTTATCATTACATCATCAGATAAAATGGAAATAAAAATTTTCTGAAAATTAATTTAAATATTAATTTAGAAATGAATAAAAAAATGAGTTCGATATGATTTTTGAACTCATTTTTTTATTCTCTCATTTCAATTTATTTTATGAAAACTAAATTAATACAATTGTTTTCTTAATAAAAATGAATAAATTTTAATTCATAAAAAAAGCTCCAAAAGTACAATACTAGTGGAGCATCTTTTATAAAGGTTTCATTATTTTTATGAAAACATCTATTACATATCTTTAAAAATAGTATGCATTAAACGTTTTTTATCATTGATACTTTCTTCTAATGAAATCATAGATTCTGTTCTATAAACACCATCAATATCATCGATCATGAAAATAACTTCTTTTGCATGACGTGTATTTTTAGCTCTAATTTTACAGAAAATATTAAATTTACCTGTTGTTACGTGAGCAACTGTAACGAAAGGAATATCGTTAATTCTCTCTAAAACGAATTTAGTTTGTGAAGTATTATGTAAGAAAATTCCAACATAAGCAATGAAAGAATAACCTAATTTTTCATAATCTAAAGTCAAAGAAGAACCTTGAATAATTCCTGCGTCTTCCATTTTTTTCACACGAACGTGAACTGTTCCAGCTGATATCAATAATTTTTTCGCAATATCTGTGAAAGGAACTCTTGTATTATCAATCAACATATCTAAGATCTGGTGATCTATCTCATCTAAACGAAACTTACTCATAAAACTTTTGTTTTTTTATTCTTATTTCTGAATGCAAAAGTAAAAATTTTATTGAAATAATTTAAATAAAAAGCAATCTTTTTTAATATTTTAATAAATACTTAACATCAAACACTCCATTATCTGCCCTTTTAAGGTTCATTTCGTTCAATAAATCGCATATATCGACATTTTTAGTTATTTCAAAATCAGACGCATCGACTTCTAAATGACCAAATTGATGATTTTCTATCAATTCATTATCAAAAATAGGAATAAATGAAATTTCATTAGATTTCAACACTTCTTTATATTGAATTCCTAAATTCATTTTTTTAACAATTTCGCCTTCTTTAACATTTATGTCTTTCAATAAAATATCATTAATCAACTTTTGATTTTCAGGTAAATTGAAATAATTTTTAATATCTTGAGTTGAATAAGTTTGGTCTTTAATTGAAAAAATACTTTTTAATAAAGCTACAAAAACAATTTTTCTTGTTTCTTCTCGAGTGTAATCATTTTGAAAATGACCAGCTTCAAACAAAATTGTTGGAACTCCAAGACTTGTAAAACAATCTCCAATACAATTTAAATTAAACGCATCATCAAATCGACCAATCTGATTTGGAATATATTTCGAAACTTCTGTATAGATTTCAGAAATTATTTGCATTGCAATTGTACGAACTTCATTAATTTCTGTTTCCTTATTATATGAAGGCGCAAGAAATGAAATTGTTGCAGGTTTATTTTGATTTCCTGCCGCAAATAAGGTACGTTGATCATGCATATTGAAAGCAAAATCTGGGGCAAATTCATCGAAGCATTTTCTAAGAATTTTGCTTTCTGGTTGAGTTAAATCAACAGAATCACGATTTAAATCAACTTGGTTTGCGTTAACGCGTGTGTAATTTTCAGCACCATCTGGATTCAAAATAGGAATTATGTATAAAGTAAAATACTCTAAAATTTGAATTGCTTCATCAGCATTTGAGTTAAGAAATGCTAAAAAATCAATAATTGCTTTAGTAGTTGTGCTTTCATTTCCATGCATTTGTGACCAAATATAAATTTTGGTTGCTCCTGTTCCAACTTTTAACGAATAAATATTTTTATCGAGAACTGATTTTCCTTCGATCTTCAAATTAAATGTTTGGGGCAAACTTTCTAAGAATGGCAAAATATGTTCGTTCGTCACATAACGTCCTTTCAATTTTGATTGTAAACTTAATTTAGCGATTTCTATCAGATTCATCATTTACATATTTTTGCAAAGATACAATTTGATTTTTTTTACGATTCATTTAAATTCTTAAAAAAACAGTCTCAACTTCAATAAACCATTAAATTGAACTAATTTTGTAAAAAATCTATTTCATGAAAGATTCTAATCAAACTAAAAAGAAATTACATCCTAGAAACAAACATAATAAATCGTATGATTTTGAGAAACTAATACAATTTGTTCCAGAATTGATTTCATACATAAAAAAGAATCCTTCAGGAAAAGATACTATTGATTTTGCAATTCCAGAAGCAGTTGTTTTATTAAACAAAGCTATTTTGATGAGTGAATATAAAATCACATTTTGGCAAATGCCTAAAACAAATCTTTGTCCTCCAATTCCAGGAAGAGCAGATTACATACATTATATAGCCGATTTATTGGCAGAAACTAATGATAATCAAATTCCGACTGGTAAACGTGTGAAAATTTTAGACTTAGGAATTGGAGCAAATACAATTTATCCTATTATTGGAGTTGCTGAATATGGCTGGGAGTTTGTTGGTTCTGAAGTTGATGATGAATCTATCAAATCAGCTAAAAACATTATTGAGAACAATGCATTTTTGAATCAAAATGTATCGATTAGAAAACAGGATAATAAACGAAATGTTCTAAAAAACATCATTAAAGAAAAAGAATATTTTGATGTTGTAATTTGTAATCCTCCCTTTTTTAAATCGAAAGAAGAAGCAATATCAAAGACAAGCCGAAAGTTAAAAAATTTAGGTAAAGAAATAAAAGTTAAACCAATTCAAAATTTCAGTGGTCAAAATAATGAGCTTTGGTATGAAGGTGGTGAAAAAGCTTTTATTACCAACTATATTTATGAAAGTAAACATTTTAAAACGCAAGTTATTTGGTTTACAACATTAGTTTCAAATAAAGAGCATTTAAAACCTTTACAATATTTACTAAAAAAATCAGATGCCAAAGAATATCGAATAATAAATATGGAACAAGGAAATAAAACTAGTCGTATTTTAGCTTGGAAATTCTAGCGATTTTTTCAAAATAAAAAGGAAGTGATTTTTTACACTTCCTTTTAAAAATAACTAATAAATAGATTGATGTTTTAATTTCAAAAAGAGCAGAAATAACAAACAAATTTCTTTCAAAAACTTAAATAGTAAAATAAACAACTAATAAAAACTATATTAAGTGATTTCTCTTTTTTTTAAATAAGTGGTTGGTTAGGCCTAATATTTAAAACTATGTCAACAAAAAAACAAACAACAACAATTTTTCAATCTTTATGAAATAATTACATGACAAATATCTATAAATTAAAAACATCAAAAAATCCCCACTTTCAGGTATATTCAATTTATTTTTAACATTTTAAAGCTAAATTGCGGTATAAATTTTAATAAAAAATTAAAAACAAGTAAATCAAACACATGAAATTCACTATTTCCATAAAGAGATTTTTTTGCTATTTTAACTATCTTTGAATAAAAAAATGAAAAAAATATCCATTCTTGTACTTTCATTTGTTTTGTTTGGATGTGCATCAGAAAAAAAGAATAATGTTCGAATGCATTCTGAACTTTCGGTTGAGCAAATGAAAAAAGATTTAAAATTTGTTGAACGAAAATTATTCAATATGCATCCGGATGTAGATTGGTATATTTCAAAAGAAAATCTGCATCAAAAATTTGATAGTCTTTCAAATACAATTACAAAACCCTTAAAACCGAATGATTTTTATTTAAAAGTAGCTCCAGTTGTTGCCAGTGTTCGTCAAGGACATATGAGTTTGAATTTACTGAGCGAACAATATGAAAAAGAAAATAAAAAAAAATATAGAGGTAGTAAATCTCCAATTTCTCAGTTTGATTTTTTGTGGAACAATGGAAATCTATATGTTCTAAAAAATAATTCAGAAAATAAAGAAATTAAACAAGGGGCTATTGTTTTAAATATTAATGGGATTTCGCCACAAAAATTTTACGAAAAATATAGAGCAACAATTACTTCTGATGGATTTAATGAAACATTTATAGAAAAATGGTTTGGTAAAAAACTTCCTAGTTATTATGCTTCAGAAATTGGTATCGTTGATTCATTAACAATGAGAATCAATTGTGCGGATTCAATATCTACTCAAACCGTACATCGAATTTTCAAAAAGGAAATTAAAAAAAATAAAACTTCAAATCAATCAAATATTCAAAGAGATTCCATTGTAACTGTAAAAACAGACACTCTTAAACCAATCAAAAAAATTCTAACCAAAGAACAGCGTCGGGTTGAAAGAGATAGTTTAAAAAAATTAGCTAAAAAAGATCGAATTTACAATTACAATCTTCTTAAAAAAGAATATACAATTGATTTATCCTATCCAACAAAGGATTCTACATTTGCTGTTCTAAAGATCCAAAGTTTTACTGGAACAAAGTACAAAAAAGCTTACAAAGCGATTTTTGAAGAAATTAAAAAAAAGAACGTCCAAAATTTAGTTTTAGATTTAAGAGGAAATACTGGTGGCAGAGTTAATGAAATCGATGAATTGTATGCTTATTTGACCAAAGAAGAAGAATATATTTTATTGAATCCAACAGTTGTAACTTCGAAATGGAAATTACCGTATTACATGAATGCGGGTCATTCTATTTTACATTATATATTACTTTCGCCCTATTATGCCATACAATCTCCTATAGTTTTTTTTAAAACAAAAAAAGGAAAAGATGGAAAATTTTACTACAAGCTTGAACAGGAAAACAAAAGTAAACGAAAACAAAATAATTATGATGGTGAATTATTTGTTTTAACCGATGGGTTATCATTCTCTGCGGCTTCTGTAATTTCATCAAATTTGAAAGGAACAAATCGTGCTACGTTTATAGGAAATGAAACTGGTGGAACTTATAATGGAACTGTTGCTGGAAGATTACCCATATTAACACTTCCGAATTCAAAATTGAAATGGCGATTGGGGGTTATGAATGTAAAACCTTTACATCAAACTGAAGAATTTGGTCATGGCATTCGTCCTGATGTTACAATTATTCCAACTACAGATGAAATCATAAATAAAGAAGATCCAGAAATGGATTGGATTATCAATAAACTTGGCCTTAAAGAATAAAAAATGGAACAAAAGTTCCATTTTTTATTCTTTAACATCTTCAATCATGAGATGAAATAAAGGTTGTAACGCTCTACTTTTTCTCCAATCTAATGCTTTAAATTTTAAATTTACTTGTTCATTTTTTAAAGTTAATAAAGAATCTTTATCTGTATATTGATAATAAAACGAGATTTTTTTGCCTTTACTATTTTCGAGATTCAATTGGTTTTCCTTAAAAACATATTTATAATCCATTTGTATATCGTTATCATTCATAAAAATAATGTATTCATTTCGATGAAAAAAAACATATTCAATTTCTTCTTCAGTATTGATATTTTTATAAACTCCATGTAAAAATGGGCGTTCAATTAAATCATCATTGAATTGATTTTGTGCTAGAAAAGGAGAAAAACAATTCCAAACTACAAAGCAAACAAAAAAAGTTTTTAAACTTAATAGTAAACGTTGAATCCAAATATTTGATGAATCAGTATTTTTTTCTGGAATCAAAACGTTCCAAATTTTAATCCAAAAATGGCTAGAAACATAAATACTAATCAAGAAAAGTACACTTGAAAACAATTTAACCGAAATATCAAATGATAGATTGATTGAAATGATTTGTAAAAATACAAAGCTAGAAAGTATAGCTCCGATAATTTTTGTTCTCGGAATGAGTAATAAAATGGCAACACCAACTTCAATTATTCCTAAAATTAAAGAATAGGAATAGGAAATTCCCATTGTACTCCAAAACAAAATATCTCGGTCTAAATTTCCAAATCGAGTAAAAAGAATATTGGGTTCAGGAAGATAAAATTGTGCTTTAAAAACTTTATCAAATCCATATTTTAAAAGTATTAAAACTAAATAAAAACCAAAGAGATTGTCAAAAAATTTCCTTTGTATTTTAAAATATTTGAAACTCGAAAACAAAATAGAAATTAGAAATAAAATTCCTACTAAAAGATACATGGATAAACTATCTGACGAAAAATCGATTCTTGCTAATCGATTCTTAAAAATGGAATGAGCTAAAAATGCGATAAATCGACCAAATATAAAATCTGTAATCACATATTGAAATCCACCTAAGAACGTTACAGGAAAAAAAACAATAAATAAAAAAAGAAAATTACGAAGAACAGCTGATAAATAGAATTTCATTTTATTTTTTTCTTCGAATTCCCAAAAAACCAACAGCACTTGAGATTAACAAAAAACCAAAAAGGGTTGCGTTTGAATTTGAACTTTCTTGATTTTTTTTCTTTTTTACCTTTTTAGTTTTAGGTGTTACATTTTTATACGTTTTCTTATCAGCATCGTATTTCAAGAAAATAACTTTATCAATATCTTGATTGAAATTTATTAAATTGTCATTAAGATTCTTATTTATGTTATCTAAGTTTTTAAAATTCAAATATGGATTATTATGTAATGTATCTTTTCTAGAATTCATATTTTTTGATGAAGCATATTTTTTATTCGCAACTCTTGAACTGACAATAACACTTTTATTATCATCAATGAAAATTACGGAATCAATTTTTTCTTCAAACTCAAAATGTTTTTCAATGATTCCAAAATTTGAAACATTACTATCAAAAAAATCTTCTGAAACAGCATTCGTAAAATCTACCGAATTTCCACTATGACTTTTATATGCTATCAATTTGGTTTGCGCATTAGAAACAAAAGTGAAAAATCCTATGCACATTAAAATATATCTTTTCATAATTAAAATTTTATTTTTTTCTTCGAATACCCAAAAAACCGACAGCACTTGAGATTAACAAAAAACCAAAAAGGGTTGCATTTGAATTTGAACTTTCTTGATTTTTTTTCTTTTTTACCTTTTTAGTTTTAGGAGTTACATTTTTATACGTTTTCTTTTTCGCATCGTATTTTAAAAACACAACATTGTCAATATCATTTCTAAAATAAAAATCATTTTTTAAATTTGATTTGATACTATCTAAATTTGAAATTATAAAAACCGGATTATCAATTAATGTATCTTTTCCTGGTTTCCAATCAGTTGTATCATTTGTATGAAATTCACGACAAAATTCGCTTGTAACAATAACACTTTTATGTTCATCTAAGAAAATTACTGTATCTAATTTGGAATTAATAACTCCTCGTCTTATTACATCTCCTAAATTAGAAAGATTACTATCAAAAAAATCTTCAGAAACAGAATTTGTAAAATCTACCGAATTTCCACTATGACTTTTGAAAGCTATCAATTTGGTTTGTGCATTCGAAACAAAAGTTAAAAGCAAAATCCATATTAAAAAATATCTTTTCATGATAAAACAATAATAAACAATCAACCAATAAGTTAAATATACTATTTTCTTTTTATGATAACAATTTTTTAGAAGTTAATATTGTTTTCATTTGAGACAAATTAAATAATTTCTATAGATTTGTAGAATGGAAAATAAACCGCATTTTGTAGCCCTTCTCACGTATTCAAGCGAAATAAAAAGTGGAAAATCAACACCTTTTTCTAATGGTTCAAGAGCTGGTTTTTTATTTGATTTCCAAAATAAAATTGTTTTTGGAAGTAAGAATTTTTTAGAAATCGATTTGGTTTATCCAAATGATATTGTCAAATCAGAAATTACGCTTTATACAGATTGGAAAACTTTGAATAAAATTTACATTGGGTTGGATTTTGATTTTTATGAAGGTAATATTTTAATTGGTAGCGGAATTGTTGTTGATCTTTTAAATACTGATTTCATTACGGAATAAAAAAAACACTGAAAGAAATTTCTAACAGTGTTTTGATAATATTTTAATAGAATTAAACTCTACCTTTCAGAGCACTAAAAACCCATGCATTGGCAAGAAAACCGATTCCGACTGCAGCAAAACCGTAACCAGAAATATCTCTATATCTAAATGCACCTAAGCAGATTAAGAGAATTCCCATAACAAGCATAATCAATGCAGCATAACCCAATATTTTATTTTTATTCAAACTCATAATTCAATTATTTATGCAAATATCGCTAAAAATTAATTAAAAAACTTACCTAAAAGTTCAATTAGTAAATCGTGATGAGATAGTGCATTTGCACCTACACCTTTACTTTTCACATCCATATCACGAAGTAAATTTACATTTTCACTACATTTTTTCATGGGATAATTTTTTGCTCCAATTGTATAATCTTTCAAAAAATACTCAGAAACTTTCATATCTCTAGCAATATCTTTTGGATTCACATTATTATTCTTATAAGTAATTCCGTGATATTGCAACAACTTCGAGAAGAAATTATAAATCAATGATGTAGTAACAACCAAAGGATTATTTTTTGTATTATCAGCAAAGTATTTGGCAATTTGATAAGCTTTAAATGTGTTTTTTTCTGCAATAGCTTTAATGAACTCAAAATTATTGAACTCTTTACTTATACCAATATTTTCTTCGATATGATCTGGTGAAATCGTTGTACCTTCAGGTAAAATAATGGTAAGTTTATCAATTTCATTTGCAATTCTATTCAAATCTGTTCCTAAAAATTCAACCAACATGGCAGTTGCTTTTAGATCAATTGCATATTTTTTGGCAGCTAACAATTTCTTTAACCAACCTTCAATTTGATAATCTTTTAGTTTTTTACTTTCAAAAATAACCCCGTGTTTTTCAATGTTTTTATAAACCTTTTTACGCTTATCTAATGTCTTATATTTAAAACAAAAAACCAAAATCGTAGTGACTTGAACATTCGTAAAATAAGAATCAAATTGTTCTATTGTACGAGCTAAATCTTGTGCTTCTTTAACAATAATAACTTGATAATCTGCCATCAAAGGAAATCTTCTTGCGTTAGAAATAATGTCATTTATAGTAACATCCTTTCCATACAAAACCATCTGATTAAAACTTTTTTCATCTTCATTTAAAACATTATCTGAGATATATTGAGAAATTCTATCGATGTAATAAGGTTCATCACCCATTAAAAAATAAACAGGTTTAATATCTTTTTTCTTAATATCACTAATAATCTTTTTTACTTCTTCCATATTATCAAAACGGTAATTTTTTAATTACCTATTTTTATTAAAAGTTTTGTTTAAATATATTTGCAACATGCAACAATTAAACTTTCCTAGTTTTCATTTTCGATTCAAAAATAGTGAAAATAAACTCTATATATTTGATGAAATTCGTAAAAAGTTTTATTTACTTACACCAGAAGAATGGGTAAGACAGCATGTTTTACATTATTTTTTATATGTTAAAAAATACAGCCGAACACACATAAATATTGAAAAAATTGTTAAAATAAACGGTAAAAACAAAAGATATGACCTCGTTTTGCATAATAGTAACGGAACAATTCATATCTTAGTCGAATGTAAAGAACCAAATGTTAAAATTACACAACAAACATTTGACCAGATAGCAAGATATAATGGTGTTTTAAATGCCGATTATTTAATGGTTACTAATGGATTAAACCATTATTATTGTAAATTAGATTATGAAAATGAAGTTTATCATTTTTTAAATGATATTCCATAAAATAAAATTAAATGAAATTAAAACACATTATAGCAATAGTTCCTTTTGTACTTTTTTCTTGTAATAACGGAAATATATTGAATGATGAAGGTGCGGAATCTATTTCAAATAGTCCAAATTTTGAATTACAGAACAAAAAATCACAAGAGATAATTAAGCAAATTGATGAAAAACAACACATGCTTAAATCTAAATTAAAAAAGGCAAAAGGTAAAAATGCTGATAATTTATATTTAGAATATTCGAAGCTTTTAAACTCTTTGATTAAAGAGCTTGAAACTAACGAATACAATAGTTTAAGTATTTATAATAAATGGGAAAATGAAACTGCTCCAGATTCGATTCAAAAGAAAATGGAACTTTATGATAAGCTTCAAATTAAAATCATTGAGAACAATGACGGTACTTACAATCTAAAATATCGTCCTGGATTTTATTACGAAATGTTCAAACATAAAGCTTCGAGAGATTTAAGAGAATATTTGAAAATAGCAACTTCACAACGTAAAAATCCAATTGTTTTAAACGGCGAGATTAACGAAGATTGGTCTGAAATAAGTAATCGTTTGATAGTTTGGGAAAATTTCATCAAACAAAATCCTAATTCAGCTTTCAAAGAAGATGCTAAAGGAAAGTATTTAGAATTGATTCAACTCTATTTTTTTGGAAATAAAAACGAACGTCCATATTCTTTAGAAAATAAGAAAATTGAACCTCAAGTTGAACAAGAATATATGAATTTTGTAAAAAAATATGGCAAAACAACAACAGGTACTTTAACAAAAAATTACTTGGATTATTTTTATACAAACGATAAAAATTTTAGCTCAGAAGAGTTCAATAAGAAATTGACAGAATATACAAATCAAGAGATTGAAAAGGAAATGAAAAAATTCTAATGAAAGATTTTGCAATTGTAATACTAAACTGGAACGGTAAAAATTTATTAAAGAAATTTTTACCGTTTCTTGTAGAATATAGTTCGGATGCAACTATTTATTTAGCAGATAATGATTCTAAAGATGATTCGATTTCATATGTAAAAGAAAATTTCTCAACGGTTAAAATCATTAAGAATCAAGAAAATTTTGGATTTGCAAAAGGTTACAACGAGGCTTTAAAACAGGTTTCTGAAAAGTATTTATGCTTGATTAATTCTGATATCGAAGTCACAGAAAATTGGCTTACCCCAATTAAAGAATTATTTGAAACGAATTTAGAAATCGGCATTATTCAACCTAAAATATTAGATTATAAAAACAAAACAAAATTTGAATATGCTGGTGCCGCTGGTGGTTTTATTGATAAATTAGGGTTTCCATTTTGTCGTGGTCGAATTTTTGATTCATTAGAAACAGATGAAAATCAATTTAATGACGAAACACGAATTTTTTGGGCTTCGGGCGCTTGTTTTTTTATTCGAAATCAAGTTTTTAAAAACTTAAACGGTTTTGATGAAAACTTCTTTGCTCATCAAGAAGAAATTGATTTGTGCTGGCGCGCTTATAATCAAAATATTCAAGTTTATTATTGCGGAAAATCAACCGTTTATCATGTTGGCGGAGCAACATTGGATGCTTCAAATCCTAAAAAGACATTTCTGAATTATAGAAATTCATTATTGATGTTGTATAAAAATCTACCTAAGAAAAGAAGATTCTGTATAATTTTTAAACGTTTATGTTACGATGGAATTTCTGGAGTTCGTCTGATGTTACAATTGAAACCGTTGCATTGTTTTGCAATTGTTCGTTCGCATTTTGCGTTTTATGGAATGATTTCAAAGTACAAACAACTTGATAATTCTAATAATAAATCAGACTATTTCTATACGAATGATATTGTAAAATCTTATTTCGTCAAAAAGAAAAAAACGTTTAATGAAATAAAAAAAATCCGATGACTGATTCAGAATTAAAAGAATTTCTAGATGAAAAAGCTGATTTTTATAATAATCCGGAATTTATAGAAAATGATCCTTTACAAATTCCACATTCATTTTCGTTAAAAGAAGACATCGAAATTTCAGGATTCTTGGCATCGACTATCGCTTGGGGAAATCGAAAAATGATTATCAACAATGCCAAAAAAATGATGGATTTGTTAGGAAATTCTCCTTACGATTTTGTTATGAATCATAATGAAGATCAATTGGATGATTTGGATTATTTTGTACATCGAACCTTTAACGGAACTGATTTTAAACAATTTATAAA
Source organism: Flavobacterium sp. I3-2 (assembly GCF_013389595.1). Classification (NCBI taxonomy): domain Bacteria; kingdom Pseudomonadati; phylum Bacteroidota; class Flavobacteriia; order Flavobacteriales; family Flavobacteriaceae; genus Flavobacterium; species Flavobacterium sp. I3-2. The sequence goes on along the minus strand of NZ_CP058306.1, from coordinate 2,573,019 downwards.
ATCATTAAAACATATTTATGAAATTCAAGGTGGTTTAGAAAATGTTTTTTATAACAACGGAAATTTAAATTTACAAGAGAACATTTCGCATTTCAAGAAAACATTTTTTGAAATTGAACATCCTTTAAGAACACAAAAACACGTTTCTGATCCATTGAATGGTTCTGCTGCAAAAAGACTGAATATGTTTCTAAGATGGATGGTCAGAAATGATAATCGTGGGGTTGATTTAGGAATTTGGAAGAAAATTTCAATGGCACAATTATCTTGTCCACTTGATGTACATTCAGGAAATATGGCTCGAAAATTAAATATCTTAACCAGAAAACAAAATGATGCGAAAGCATTATTAGAATTAGATAGTTATTTAAGGAAATTAGATTCCGTTGATCCATCTAAATATGATTTTGCACTTTTCGGTCTTGGAGCAATTGAAAAGTTTTAATATAAAAAAAGAACTAATATATAAAAAATAAACCGTCTTAATTTTATAGATTTTAAGACGGTTTATTTTACAAATTATGAATTTTAATTCCGGAATTATCATTATACATCGCTTTAACAATTCCGTCAGACAATCCAATTTTGGGAACAAATATTTGTTTGGCACCACTCCATTTTAATGCGTTTGAATAAATCTGAATGGCAGGTATAATCACGTCTGCTCGGTCAATATTTAAACCCAATTCAGAAATGCGTTGCTCATAAGTCATCGCATTTAATTTTTGCAATTGTTGATTCAAATAAATATTTGTCAAAGGCTTATCTTGAGGTTTTCCAGACATTTTAAAAATTTTATTGATATTTCCTCCTGAACCTATCATTTGAATATTTGGATAATCAGTTACAGCATTTTTTATCCATTTTTGAATTTCATTCCAAACATTTTCGGTAACCATATTATTTAACAACCGAACCGTTCCGTTTTTAAATGATTTTGATGTAATTTGTTTTCCATTTGAAAAAAGGGTAAATTCTGTACTTCCTCCACCAACATCGACATATAAATAATTTCCATCGTTTTTAATAATGGTATTCAAATCTGAATTCGCAATTATTAAAGCTTCTTTTTTCCCGTCAATAATTTCAATTTGAATTTCAGATTCATTTTTAATAGATTTAACAATATCAGTTCCATTAAAAGCTTCTCGCATTGCTGATGTTGCGCAAGCAGCATATTTTTCGACACCATAAACTTCCATTAGCAACTTAAAGGCTTTCATTGCTTTGGTCATTCTATCAATATTTTCTTCGGAAATTTCGCCCACAGTAAAAGCATCTTGTCCCAAACGAATCGGAACACGAACTAAGTGACTTTTATTAAACTGAATTCTATTTTTATCTTCAATGATATTGGTAATCAATAAACGAACAGCATTTGAACCAATATCAATTGCTGCGTATTTTTTTATTTGAATCATTATTCTAAAATTACTTCTATTTTATTTCTATAATAATTATATAATTCTAATTGAGCTCTAAATATATGATCATCATCTTTACGATATGAATTAGAAAGGTCTTCTGAATGTACACGAACTTTTACATTTCCTGACCAGTAAATATCAAAAGTATCCATCAATTCTTGCTTGATGTCTTCGTTATAAATAGGACAAGTAACTTCTACTCTTTCATCAATATTTCGAGTCATAATATCAGCAGATGAAATAAAAATAGAAGGATTACCGTCATTTCCGAACATATAAATACGTGAATGTTCTAATAAATTGTCAACGATACTTATTGCTTCAATATTTTCACTCATTCCGGGAATACCGGGAATTAAACAACAAATTCCTCGAACAATCAATTGAATTTTTACCCCAGCACGACTCGCTTCATACAACCGATCAATCATTTTGTAGTCAGACAAACTGTTCATTTTCATTTTAATGAAAGCCGGTTTACCTGCAAGTGCATTTTCAATTTCATTTTCGATTAAATTATACAAACGAATTCTAGTAAAATGTGGTGAAACTATCAAATGCTTATAACGTTGAATTTTGTAATTAACTTCAAAGAAATCAAAAACCTTTGAAACTTCTTTCATAATTTTTTGATGCGCTGTCAATAAAGTTACATCTGTATAGAAATTTGAGGTTGATTCATTAAAGTTTCCGGTTGATATAAATCCATATCTTCTCAATTTTTTTCCTTCATTACGTTCAATAACACAAACTTTACTATGAACTTTCAACCCTTTAACTCCAAAAATTAATTTGATTCCTTCAGTTTGCATCAATTCTGCGTAATAAATATTACTAGATTCATCAAAACGTGCGCGTAACTCAATTTGTACAGTCACACTTTTACCATTCTTAGCTGCATTAATCAACGAACTAATAATTTGAGAGTTTTGAGCTAATCGGTATAACGTGATTTTTATATCAGAAACTTTAGGGTCGAGAGCTGCCTCTCTTAAAAATCTAACAATGTAGTTGAAAGATTGAAATGGTGTGTGGACAAGGAAATCTCTTTCTTTAACTTGTGAAAAAAAACTTCCTTCGATATCTAAACCTTCAACAGGTAATGGATAATTGTTCTTAGCCTGTAAATCTTTTCGTCCTAAATTAGGAAATTTCATATAATCTCTACGATTATGGTATCTTCCGCCAGGAATAATACTATCAATTGCTTCGATTTCCATCTTATCTAAGAAAAATTGAAGTGTATCTTTTTCCATTTTATTATCATAAACAAAACGAACAACTTCTCCAACACGTCTATCTTTTACACTATTCGAAATTTTTTCAAGAAAACTTTTATGTAAATCTGAATCGAAATCTAATTCAGCATCACGCGTAACCTTAATCATATGCGCAGAAACTCGCTCGTAATTAAAAATTGAAAAAATACTCGACAAATTATAACGAATTACATCATCAAGCATCATGATGAAGCGTTTACCATTAATCTCAGGAAAAACGACAAAACGATTAATGTGATTAGGAATTTCAATTACAGCATAACGGGTACGTTTAAATTCCGTTTTACTTGAATTAGGATTTTGCTTCATAACCATTTTAACGGCTAAATAACCATGTGCGTCACGCAATAAAGGAAACTCTGCTAAATCGTTAAGGATGATTGTAACTAAATCTGGGCTTACTTCATTGATAAAAAAATCTTTAATAAAACCATAATGCGTTTCATCAATTTCGGTTTCATTAATCATGAAGATATTTTGTTTATTTAATTCTTCTTCTATTTTATGAAGAATTTTTAAACTTTCGCTCTGAAGATTAATAACAATTTCTGTTATTTCTTGAAGTAATTCAGAAGCGGTTTGACCATTATCTAATTTTTTTGACGCATTTTTAGACATCGAAATTCTTCGAATAGAAGCATATCTAACTCTAAAAAATTCGTCTAAATTATTCGAAAAAATTCCTAAAAAACGTAATCTATCTAATAATGGAACTGTTTCGTCGGCAGCTTCTTGAAGCACACGTTCATTAAATGCTAACCAACTTTTTTCTCTATCAATATATCTATTCTGATGCTTTTGCTTCATTTTTTAAATGTTTTGGAAATATGGTTTTCACAACCTTACCATTTTGAATGTCATTCCAATCATCTTGTTCGAATTCTAAAAAAACAACTCCAGATGTTGGTACGTTTTCAATGTAAGTATCTCCAAATTTATTAACAAAATCTGTAATAGCATTATTATGACAGAAAAGAATTAAATTATTGTGTTGATTATTTATTGATTTTATCAATTTCGAAAGACTTTTACAGTCAAAAGTGTACATAGCACTTTCTTGAACAACTAATTCTTCTGGAATCAATAAATTTTGAGCTACAATTTTTGCCGTATCCAAAGTTCTTCTAGCGGTACTACTCCAAATTAAAAATTTTTTTGGTAAATAATTTTTTAATTTATCAGAAATTAAGTGAGCATCTGAGATTCCTCTTTTTGTTAATGGTCTATCATGGTCACGTATCGGCAATTCCCAGCTTGATTTACCATGTCTGATTAACACTAGATTTTTCATGAAGTTAGTTTTTACAATTAATAGTTAATTAGTAATGCACAAAAAATTATTATATTGATATACAAATAAATATATAAAAAAAAATTAACATACTCTAAAATTAATTATTTTTTTTAAATCGACTTATTTAAATTAATTTTACATAAATATTTTAAAATTAAGAATGAAAAAAATCGGAATTGAAATTAAATGGGGTGCTATTATAACTACCTTTTATTGTATTTGGGCTTATATTGAGAATACCACAGGAAATCACAAGGATTTTAGTAATATCATCATTTTTGGATTGTTGTTTATTCTAATCCTTATAGTTATGTCAATCATGGCGTTTTTCGATAAAAAATTAAATTTTTATGAAGGTAAATGGGATTTTAAGCAAGCTTTTCGTTTTGGTCTTTTCTTAACCGGTATTACTGCTTTATTGAATCCAATTGCACACTACATTATATACAACACAATTTCACCTGAATATTTTACAAATTTGATTGAATATCAAGCTGCTAAAGGCAGAGAGACAAAAGAAGTTTTAATAGAACGATATAATTTTGATTCAACAATGTACCAAAGCATGCGCGACATTATGTCATATGGTGTCGTGTTTTCAGCTATTTTGGCTTATTTTTTGAAAACAAAAAACTATACTTCTCCTGTAAAAACAGTGGAGTTAAAATCTAAAAAGAAAAAATAATTATGGATATAAATAATATACCTAACATAAAACATACTGATAGTGGAAACTTTTTTCTACTAGCTGGTCCATGTGCTATTGAAGGAGAAGAAATGGCTTTTCAAATAGCAGAACGTTTAATCAAAATAACAAATGATTTAAAAATTCCGTTTGTGTTTAAAGGTTCTTTCAAAAAAGCAAATCGATCTAGAATTGACTCTTTTAGTGGAATTGGAGATATTAAAGCATTAGAAATTTTACAAAAAGTTGGAAAACATTTCAATGTTCCGACTGTTACTGACATTCATGAAAGTTCAGATGCTGAATTAGCTGCACAATATGTTGATGTTTTACAAATTCCAGCTTTTTTAGTTCGTCAAACCGACCTTGTGGTAGCCGCTGCAAAAACTGGTAAAGTGGTGAATTTAAAAAAAGGGCAATTTATGAGTCCTGAAAGCATGAAACATGCTGTACAAAAAGTATTAGATTGTAACAATCAAAACGTAATGGTAACAGATAGAGGAACCATGTTTGGCTATCAAGATATGATTGTTGATTTTAGAGGAATTCCAACCATGCAAAATTATGCTACAACAGTTTTGGATATTACACATTCTTTACAACAACCTAATCAAGCAAGCGGAGTAACTGGCGGAAGACCTGATTTAATTGAAACAGTAGCAAAAGCTGGTATTGCCGTTGGTGTTGACGGAATCTTCATCGAAACACATTTTGATCCTGCTAATGCAAAAAGCGATGGAGCTAACATGTTGCATCTAGATTATTTCGAAGATTTAATGAAAAAACTAGTTGCTATTAGACAAACAATAAATAAATTTTAATTAGTAGTTTATTGCAAACCAATTATTTAAAAAAAAGTTTAAAAATAACTAGTAAAAAGGCTTGTTTTGTAACAAAACAGCACTATATTTGCAACCGTAATAACGAAAGGAATTACAATAAGCTATAAGCTTATGGGGAGATACTCAAGCGGCCAACGAGGACGGACTGTAAATCCGTTGGGAAACCTTCGCAGGTTCGAATCCTGCTCTCCCCACAAGTAATACATATTGAAAGGCTATAAGCTACATGCTTATGGGGAGATACTCAAGCGGCCAACGAGGACGGACTGTAAATCCGTTGGGAAACCTTCGCAGGTTCGAATCCTGCTCTCCCCACAATGTATTACTAAAAACATATTAAAATAGTTAGCTATATGCTATGGGGAGATACTCAAGCGGCCAACGAGGACGGACTGTAAATCCGTTGGGAAACCTTCGCAGGTTCGAATCCTGCTCTCCCCACTAAAGACTCAATATATATTGAGTCTTTTTTATTCATTTAAAAGTTCTGTTTTATAACTTTTCAGCCCCATCGTTTCTTCAACTTCAACTTTCGGATATTGAATATCTTTATATTTTTTCATTTCATTTACTAAAATCTCAGAAACCAAACACCTACTAATTTCCTTTTCGTTTGAAGGTATGATATACCAAGGTGCATAATCCGTAGAAGTTCTTGAAATCGTTTTATCATAAAATTTCATATAATCGTCCCAACGTTCTCTTTCTTCAACATCACTTGCAGAAAATTTCCAATTGTGTTTTGTTTTATCGATTCTACGTAACAAACGTTCCTTTTGCTCTTCTTTGTCCATATTCAAAAAAAACTTCAAAACAATAGTTCCATTTTTTACTAAATGCTCTTCAAATTGATTAATTTGATTGTAACGCATTTCCCAAAATTCATCAGTTATATCTTCTAATTTATTTATATTAGGAATATTTTCTTTTAAAACAATCTCAGGATGTACCTGACTTATCAAAACATTTTCATAATGCGAACGATTAAAAACACCAATCTTACCTTTTGATGGCAATGCAATATAATGTCTCCATAAATAATCATGTTGATATTCAATTTCACTTGGTGCTTTGAAGCTAGTCACCTCAATTCCTTGCGCATTTAAATTTTTAAAAACTTCTCTAATTAAACTATCTTTTCCTGAAGCGTCCATTCCTTGAATACAAATCAGCAAACTGTATTTATTATAAGCATACATTCTATCTTGAATCACACTTAATTTATTACGGTTCTTTTTTAATTTTTTTTCTGCTTTTTCAATACTAATTATATCTTTATATGACGTTATATAATTATTCAAATCAAAATTGTCGATGGCTTTGAATTCGTCTGTTTTCATATTTGCAAGTTTTAACTAAATTTACGATTAAATCATACAACTTCAATTTTTCAAACATAAAAAGATGAAAAAATACAACTTAATAAAATTCCTGAAAATTATCGGACTTAGTACTGTTTCAGCACTAACCTATCAAAATGATGTAATTTCGCTTATTGCAGATAACAGTAATGTTTTATATGAATATAATATTAAAGATGCTGAATTAACAAAAATTACACTTTCTGAAGGTGAAATTGAAAATATTGCAAAAAAAGATAAACTTGATTTTGAAAGTATGATTGATTCAGATAAATCTACATATATTTTTGGTTCAGGTTCAAATCCAAATCGTGAAAAAGCTGTTTATATTAATAAAGATAAAAATACGGTAGAAACTTTGAACTTAAACTATTTATTTGATTCAATGAAAAGTTTTGCGGAAATTTCAGAAAACGATTTGAACATTGAAGGTGTTGCATATGCAAATAACGAATGGTATTTTTTAAATAGAGGAAATGGACCAGGAAATAAAAATATAATTTTCACAGTTCAAGGGAATAATCTTGTAGATGATTTTAATCTATTTTTCAATGAATTTGAACTTCCTGAAATCAATAAAATTAAGACAGGTTTTTCTGATGGAATTGTAATTAAAAATAAATTATACTTCATTGCAACTGCTGAAAATTCGGACTCAACTTATAACGATGGTAAAATTGAAGGAACTTTATTTGGTTGCATTAACCTAAAAAAAATGAAATTAGAATACACACAAATTATTTCTACTGAAAATAAATTTGAAGGAATTACGCTTTATGAATTAAAAGGTAAAAATGCTGTTTTTTTACTTGGAGAAGATGAAGACAACGAAAATAATCAAACTGATATTTACAAACTTGAAATCAAATTGTAACAATATTAAAGAACAAATAAATAAATATCATTCAGAAGTTTTTTATATTTGAAAAACTAAATCAAAATCTATGAATAATGTAATATATAAAAGTGTTGGTTCATTTAATATAGTTAACGAATACGGACTTAAACTACTTTTTCGCTTTATAGTAATTGATAATTTAAACAAAATTGGTCAATGCCACATTACGTTAAAATTTAATGATGGTCGTTTCAGAACACGTTTCATTTCTGTAGGTGAAATGGAAGGAATTTACGATTCGATTTTTAAATTAAATGACGCTCTTAAAATTGGCAAAACAGACGAAATCAAAGGAGAATGTTTTACAATTTGTGAATCGAGTGGTTTTAATTACAGTATTTTAGCAGATAACACTAACGGTTTGGTTTTTAAGATGAAAGTAAAAGCCGAAAACTATTACTATGAATTTGATATTACTGAACATCTAGAAACCTTTAGATTGTTTAATAAAACAGATGCAAATCTCTTTAGAAATCAACTTTCAATAAAATAGAAAAACATCGAAAACTTACTTTAAACGCCAAAAATGAACATTTATCCACTTTTAGAAGGAACATACAACGTAAGTAGTCAAAAAGAATTCACTTATCTGACGAATGATTTTCTACCAAAAGAAGGGATAAATATGAATGTTTGTCCGTTTTTAATTGAAACAGACGATGATTTAATTTTGATTGATTGCGGATTCGGCGCAATTAAAGACAATAAAACGTTTTTGATTTCGAAATTAAATTCATATGGATTTTCTGAAAATGATGTTTCCATAATACTTATTTCTCATTTACACAAAGACCACATTAATGGTTTAGGAAAAATACATAATAACGAATTTGAATGTTATTTTCCTAATGCCAAAATTTTTATTCAAGAACGTGAAATGGATTTTGCTTTAAAGCAAGAAACTTTCAACTACGATACAACATTCTTAAAACAAATCAAAGATTATAAAAACATCGTTTATTTAAACAAAAATAAAGATAGAATAAACGATGTTATTACTTATGAAGTTGTTGGTGGTCACGTGCCGTTTCAGCAAGTTTTTTGGTTCGAAGAAGATTGTAAAATTGCTTTTTTTGGTGCTGATAATCTACCTCAATTAAATTACTTAAAATATCAAGCTGCCTTCAAAAACGACCTTGATGGCATAAAAGCAATGAATGATAGAATTGAATGGCACAAAAAAGCCCAACTTGAAAATTGGACTATTTTATTTTATCATGGTAAAAACACTTTTGAAAACTTTCTAAAAATCACACGAAGCTTCAAAAAACATACGCTGATTCGTAACCGGATGATTCAATTCTAAGTAGGCAGCATGTAAATGCAATCTACGGTCAGATTTTCCATATAAATCATCTCCAACAATTGGCGTATTTAATCCCAAATGATGCGATGCATGAACACGCAATTGATGCGTTCGGCCCGTAATCGGATAAAAATAAACTTTGGTTCGATTATTTTTTATTTCGATTATTTCATATTTAGTACGCGCGTTTTTACCATATTTTTCGCAAACCAATTGGCGCGGTCTGTCATCCAAATCAAGTCGAATTGGTAAATTAATTTCACCGACATTCACAGTTAAAACACCTTCTAATAATGCAATATATTTTTTAACAACTGTACGTTTAATAAATTGAGATTGCAAGATTTTATGAGCTTCTTTTGATTTAGCCAAAACTAACAATCCAGAAGTTGGCATATCTAAACGATGAATAATTAACGGTCCTGTAGCATTTATATATTTCATTTTAATTCGTTCGTAGACCGAATCTTTAACATGAATTCCTGGAACAGATAAAAAATCAGCAGGTTTATTTATAACCACCATAAATTCATCATCATAAATAATTTCTAAATCTTTATCTAATGCACTATTCACCAAAAAAGGATTGTCATCAACCGACAAACCTGCGAGCATATGACCTAAAATCGGTTTGCATTTTCCCCAACATGCTGGATAAAAATTTTGATGCTTTTTAATTTCTGATTTAGGTGAAGTTCCCCACCAAAACTCAGCCATAGCAAGAGGTTTTAAATCATTCAAAAAAGCATATTGCAATAATTTAGGCGCACAACATTCACCAGCTGCCGCAGGCGGTTGTTCTCCGTTTTCAGAAAAAATATCAAGTAAGTTTTTTCGAATACCTAAAGCATTTAAAAAAGAATAACTTTCAAATAATTGCTTTTGTAGCGCATTTGATTTATTCTTACGCAAATCTTTTAATTCATTAATTTTAATTTGAAATGAAGTTATTTTAGACTTGAATTCATTTATTTTATCTTCAATTGATTTCATGAATACATTAAATTCATGCTTATCGCGTAAACTTTGCTTTACCAAATCTGCTTCAAATTGCTCATAATCTTGAGCTGAAAGTACTTGAATATTTTCTTTTCTTAATTGTTTTCTTTCGTTTTTTAAGCGTTTAACATTTAATTTTTGCTCATTAATTTTCTTTTCGGAATCAATTAAAAAAGTTTCATATTCAGATTTAAGTTTTAGATAGTTTGCATCATTTTCTAAACTTTTGACTGCATCGTTAATATCATTTAAAATCGACTGTTCCTTTATAAAAAATCCATTTTCATCAAGCATATCAAAAACAGGCGGAACAAAGAAATCATGTACATTACTGTTGGCCATTTTACCAGAAAATGCAGTTAAATATCCAATTTCTCCAATTTTATTTTGAACAACAAGAACTCCAAACATTTTTCCGATGGCATCTTCTGAATCAAAAAGTCCAAAGTTGTGTTCAAAATCTGTTTGATTCAATAAATATTCTTGAAGCTCATTTGTTGCAATCACGCATAAAGGATGAGGTTCATAGAAAAAGGGAAAAGTAAATTTTTCTGGCAATAAAATAGAATCGATATTTGAAGAGAATTGTTTAAATTTATTCATTTGATATGAATTGGATTGTAATAGAATTATTGTTTACAAAAATACAATCTTATAATTAATTTAATCAAACAAATAAAAATAGATTATACAAAAACAAATTGTCCGAATATTACAAATTATAGTGTTTTAATATCTAATAAATTCAACTTAATTTGAAGTATCTTTGCAACAATAAAATAAATAAAACTATGTCTTATATTTCAAATGTTATTTCAGGCTGTTGTCCAAATTGTAAAAAAACAAAGGTTTTTGAAACAAACGGAAACCCATTTTTATTCAAAATGCCCAAAATGAATCAAGAATGTAAGGTTTGTAATTACTCTTTTCATAGAGAAACTGGATTTTATTTTGGAGCTATGTATATGAGTTATGCATTGACTGTTGCAGAAATGGTTGCAGTGTTCGTTATCGGTTTAATACTGAGTTTAAGCTTCTTACAAATGTTTATTGGAGTTGTAATTATTGTACTTTTACTTTCAACTTTCAACTATAAAATGTCTCGATTGATGTGGCTAAATATTTTTTATAAAAAAGATGAAGAATAATTTGGAAAAGTCAGTAAATACGTAGTATATTTGCCCCAGTTAAAACAAAGACGGGTGTAGTTCAAGGGTAGAATAGCGGTCTCCAAAACCGTTGATGGGGGTTCGAATCCCTCCACCCGTGCATCACAAAAAAGCTTCTAAATTTAGAAGCTTTTTTTATTTTAATTGATAACGTTTTATAAATTCTGAAGGAGAAATACCAACTCGTTTTTTGAATATTTTAGAAAAATATGCATAATCTTCATATCCCAGTTTATTAGCAATTTTTCCAAAACTATCATCTGTATAAATTAAATTGCGCTTGGCTTCTAAAATAATTCGGTCTAAAATAATATCTGTAGTTGTTTTTGTGGTAATTGATTTCACTACCCTATTCAAATGTTTTTGTGTAATGTTTAATTTTTCAGCATAATCAGATGCTAATTTTTCTTGGATGTAATATTTCTCTAACAAAGTTTCGAACTGATTGAAAATGAATTGATAATGTCTCAATTGGTTAAATTCAACAGAACTAACCTCTTCTATAAATCTATTAATTTTTATATACAATTGAGTTAAATAACTTAAAATCAATTGTTTCCTTTTCCAAAAAGAAGCATGAAACTCATCTAAAATTTCTTTTAAAATATTATTTAGCTGACTAGACATTTTCTCATCCAAATAGTAACATTTCTCCGTATGATTTGAATCGAAAAAGGGATAATCTTTTATCGAATTTGTAACATATCCTAAATCATAAAACTCCTTTGAATGAAAAAATAAAAAACCATCAATATCATCAGATAAATCCCAACTATGAGTTTGACCTGGATAAAGAAAAAATAAAGTTCCAGGTTTGATTTCATATGTTTGAAAATCAATTTCGTGCGTCCCTGAACCTTTAGTGAATAAAAAAACGGCATAAAAATCGTGTTTATGAGGTTTTTCAATTCTAGAATGATTACTAATCAAATGATTTGGAATTGTACTTGCGTAAAAATCATTATTTTCTATATTCTGATTAAGTTCATTAATTTTTAAAAACTTAATATTATGCATACTCAAATTCTTTTCTATAAAGATAAACTGTTTTTATTTATTTTCCTTGCTTTTTTAATGCTGTAATAAACAACTTTCTATAAATCATTGTATTTTTACGATGTCTTTTGCATGTCATGTTTTTTTTATATCTTTAAACAAATCATTAGAAATGAAGCTAAAAAAAATATTAAAATTTTTTGCAATCGGAATAATTTCCTTGAGCCTATTAGCTGTAGTTTTAAGTATGGGTTTAAATTTTTTTATAAATCAAAAACTACCTTCGATAATTAATGAAAAAAACGATACAGAATATAATTTCAATTATGACCACATAGATTTTTCTGTTTTTAAAAATACGTTATCAGTTCATTCTATTGAATTGTCGCCAAAAGATTTAGATTTAAATCCTAAAAAACTTCATTTAAAAGCTAAAATTGAAACCATTGAATTCACTGGAGTTGATTTCTATGAATTGCTTAAAAACAAAAATTTAGATGCTTTTACGATTCATTTAAACAAACCAAATATCACAATTTATAAGAATAAAATTAAAGATAGTTTAAAAACCGAAAAAAAATCCAGTTTACCTTCTTCAATTGATATAGATAAAATCACGCTTGTAAATGCAAATTTAAAAGTAGTAAATGCTTCTGCTGATACTCTATTCAACGAAGTTTACAATCTTAATGCTAAAATAGATGTATTGAAAATGGGACAATACATTGAAAGTAAATCATTACCATTTACATATTCTAATTATGAATTTTCGGTTGATTCAGTATTTACTAGATTAAATGAATCTCAATATTTAAAAGCAAATGAAATCAAAATTAATCCATCTAATTTTGATATGACCAATTTTAGATTACTCCCTTTGCAAAATTCAAAAACGTTTAAAAATTCAACTTCAAAATCGCAATTAGCAATTTATGTTCCAAAACTAAACTTAAAAGGAACCGATTGGGGAATCGAAAAGGATAATTTTTATTTAAATATCTCTCAAATTAATATTGATTCGGTTCAATTTGGAATTTTAGATAAAAATAAAAAACAGCCCAAAATAGAAAATACATCTACAATTACAAAAGACAAAAATTCTTTAATTCCGTTTAAACTTGATGTAAATGAATTAAATATTAAAAAATCTTCTTTCAATTCTATGAACACATTCGATGTTCAAAATGTGAATATTAACATTAAAGGAATTTCGAATCGTATCAATGAAAAATTACACATTAAAGAGTTTACGTTAAACAAACCTCATATTATTCAGGTCGAAAAAAAATCAGATAAAACAAAGAAAAACGCGAATTCTATTCATTTAAATGACAGATTAGAAATTGATTTACTCAAAATTAATGATGCAAGCTACACATTAAAAGATAAATCGGGTTCAAAAAATAAAATTACAATTCAAAAATTCAATTTAGCATTAAATAATATTAAGGTAAATGGAAAAACTTTAAATAATAAAATTCCTTTTAACTATGAAAATCCGATCTTAAAAACTGGAAAAATTCATTATGACACAGGTGAATTTTACAATGTTTACACAAATGGAATTGAAATTAAAAATCAAATTATTTCAATTTCAAATTTTGAGTTGAAACCCAAGTTAAGTCGTCAAGCTTTTAATTCAAGATTGAAATACGGAAATGATTTATTTAATGTTAATATAGCTCACATCGATTTAAAAGATTTTCATTGGGGATTTGACACTAAAGATGTTTTCTTTTTGAAATTAAGAGAAGTAGTCTTAAACAAGGTAAATGCAGATATTTATAGAAATGCTGCTATTCCAAATAAAGCAGGATTAAATAAATTATATAGTCAAAAACTTAGAGATTTAAATTTTGGATTAGATATCCAAAAAGTAAAAATTGTAAATTCAACTTTAATCTACGAAGAAGAAACTGCAAAAAGCTTAGCTCCTGGTATTCTGACTTTTAACAAATTCAATGCAAATATTCAAAATATTTATAGTGGATATGGTCGAAAATCTGGTCCTAAAACAATAATTGAAGTCAATACTAATTTTATGGAAACGGCAAAGGTTGGCGTCAATTGGACTTTTGAAATACTAAACAAAACAGATACTTTCAATATTCGTGGAACGGTTTTAAACTTGCCTGCAGAAGCTATGAATCCATTCATTAAACCTTATATGAAAATATCTGCTACCGGAACAATCGATGAAATTGATTTTAATTTTAATGGAAATAATAATATTGCTTCAGGAACTTTTTCGATGAATTACGATCATTTAAAAATGAGTATTTTTAAAGAAGATGGTGAAAAGAAACGTAAATTTTTATCGTCATTAGCTAATTTAGCAATCAAAAAAAATACACACGGAAAAGATGTTTCTCACGAAACCAAATCCGTTGAACGCATAAAAAACAAAGGCTTTTTTAGTTTTCTATGGTTAAATCTGAAACAAGGATTAAAACAAACATTACTTTAAACACATTTACAAAGAATATATTTTAATGAAAACAATACTAATTACTGGAGCTACCTCTGGAATCGGAGAAGCAACTGCTCGTCTTTTGATAAAAAACAATAGATTAATTCTATGCGGAAGAAGAAGCGAACGTTTAGAAAAATTAAAATCAGAATTGAGCTTAATTAATGAAGTGATAACACTAAACTTTGATGTAACAAACAGAAAAGTTGTTTTTGAAGCTTTAGATTCATTACCAGAAAATTTCAAGGCAATTGACATTTTAATTAATAACGCTGGAAATGCACATGGTTTAGCTACCTTCCAGGATGCTGACCTTGATGATTTAGACGCAATGATAGATTTAAACGTCAAAGGTTTGATTTATGTTACAAAAGCAGTATTACCATTGATGAGTAAAAATTCAAATAAACACATTATAAATTTATCTTCGATTGCAGGCAAACAAGTTTATTCCAATGGAACTACTTATTGCGCATCAAAATTTGCAGTCGAAGCCCTAACAAGAGGAATGCGTTTAGATTTTCTTCCTTTAGGAATCAAAGTAACTTCTATCGCCCCAGGTGCTGTCGAAACAGAATTTTCATTAGTTCGTTTTAAAGGAGATTCAGAAAGAGCGAAAATGGTTTATAAAGGTTATCAAGCTTTACAAGCAGAAAATATTGCTGAAACTATTGCATTTGTTATCAATCAGCCAGAACATGTTCAATTAGCGGATATTACAATTTTGCCAAAAAATCAAGGTGATGCAATATTTTTTAAGAAAGAATAAACTTAATATTTTAAAATATAAACAAACCTTACACAAAATACCAATATATTTAAAAAGGATTTAGCAAAAAAGGATTTTTTTTAAATAAACATTACTAAATTAAAACACATAATCACCAATTATGTTAAAGTTTAAATTTTATTTTTTTACTAACCTGAATATTAGTACATTAGTTACAGATAATTGCTATATCGAAAAACGTTATTTTAACTAAAAAAATGTACTATGAAAGAGAAAAACATTAAAAATTTGCTTTTGAAAGCTGCTTTATTAGAAAATAAATCAGATTTAGAATTAGAGGTTTTCGAATTAATTTTAGACCTATGTAATGAAAAGAATTACAAAATCGAAAACTTTATTGGAAATGTAGAAGAATGCACTTTATGTGAACAACAAAAATTCATGCATCTAGTAGCTCTACAAGATGACAGCATTTTAGATATTGTTTTTGAATATCACAAAACTTTTTCTACTGCCGATTTTTGCAAAGAAGATTTTAAATCGAAATACGAATTGCAACTTTTAGAGAACACATTTGAAATTTCATTGTAATTAAAAAGCGAACTTAGGTTCGCTTTTTTAGTTTTTATATTTAAATGAATATTTCTTATTTATAAATAACAAAAAACTCCACTTTTTTAAAGTAGAGTTTTCTGTATTTTTTAAAAATAGCAAGCGACCTACATCGCACCGCTACAACCAAATACCTTTGCTGCGTTCCCACCCTGGAGGAGTCATTAGGAGCTGGTCGTGTAGGACTTGCTACTGCAAATATATAACAAATCCAGTAAACACAAAGGTTTTCAAACAAAAAAACGCTACTTTTTTTGAAAGTAGCGTTTTTTTGTATTTTTTAAAAAAGGCAAGCGACCTACATCGCACCGCTACAACCGAATACCTTTGCTGCGTTCCCACCCTGGAGGAGTCATCAGGAGCTGGTCGTGTAGGACTTGCCGTTGCAAATATACAAACATTTTATATTTACACAAGTCCTTTGTAAATAAAAAATTCTATTGTAATATTGTAAATACAAAAAAATAAAAAATGAAAAAACATAACCTTATAGCTATCTTAGGATTAGGTCTTATTTTCACAGCTTGTAATGATGATAAAAAAAATGAAAATAATACTTTAGCTATTGACTCTAGTAAACTAAAACAAATTTATAATACAAATGAATCTGTTTCATTAGAAATAAGCAACCCAAATAATACAGCTATCGATTCGGTCGTTTATTTTTCAAATGATGTCCGAATAGGTTCAAATAACGGAAAGCAACCACTGAATTTTTCTTTATCTAACGAAAAATTTGGTTCAAAATTGATTAAGGCAAATATTTATGCTCAAGGAAATAAGTCAGAAGCTACTGTACTGATTAATTTATTTTCAAAAACACAACCAGAAATTTTAAATTATGAAATCGTAAATACTTTTCCTCATGATATGAAAGCTTACACACAAGGTTTAGAATTTTATGGAGATATTTTAGTCGAAAGCACTGGAAATGGTGAAGGTGTTGGAACTGGAATTAAAGGTAGATCAAGTGTTCGTAAAGTAAATCCTCAAACTGGGGAAGTTATAAAAATCAACGAACTGCCTGACGCTATTTTTGGTGAAGGTGCAACTATCTTAAATAATAAATTATATCAGCTTACATATAAAAACAATGAAGCTTATGTTTATAATTTAGAAACTCTAGAAAAGGAACAAACTATTCCGTATTTCAAAAAAATGGATGGTTGGGGATTAACAAACGATGGCACAAATTTATACATGACTGATGGAACAGATAAAATTTACATCATTGATCCAACCACGTTTAAGTTAAAAGATTATTTTGTTGTTGCAACTAATAATGGAACTGTACCAGCTATAAACGAATTAGAATGGGTAAATGGTAAAATATTTGCAAACTTTTATGGTCAAGAATCAATTGCAATTATAAATCCGACAAATGGTGAAGTGGAAAAAGTTATCGATTTAAGTGCATTGAGATCTAAAGTTACTAAACATCCAGATTTAGATGTTTTAAATGGGATTGCCTACAACAAAAAAACAGATACTTATTTTGTTACTGGTAAAAACTGGGATAAAATGTTTGAAATAAAAATAAATAAATAAATAATAAAAAAGTCGTTCAGTTGAACGACTTTTTTATGGTTTCTTAGTAAAATTAGAATATAGCCACGTAATTGTAAAAGTTGGAATAAAGTCTAAACCAGGTAATATTTCTTCTATAAAAGTAAAAACACCACTCACCTTCCCTAAAGCTCCCTTGAACATTTGTGAAATTAAATATGCTGCAAATGGAGCCCAAATTACATCCGTAAACTCACCTAAAAAAGGAATTGTATATGATAAATATCCTATAAAATCCAAAAATAAACATAAAGCTAGTTTTCTATATTTTGAATTTGTACTAACTGCTGAATTAACTACAAGTTCTGCCATAATATTAAATTATAATTCATTTTAATTAATCAATTTGAATGCCAATGACTTTTAAACTTTCAATAACATGTCTTTTAATTTGACTACTGCTTTCAAAATAAACTAATTAAACAAATTCTCAATCAAATTTACATACAAACTTGACAATATAATTCTAATTTAACGTAACTTTATTGCATTCTAAATTAGATACACTATATTTTTCTATTTAATAAATTGAAATTAACCAAATGATTAAAGCTCAAAATATTCAAAAATTTTATAATGATTTACAGGTTTTAAAAGGAATAGATTTAGAAATAAATAAAGGAGAAATCGTTTCAATTGTAGGTTCTTCTGGAGCTGGTAAAACAACTTTATTACAAATTTTAGGAACTTTAGATAAACCAAGTTCCGTTCAAAATACTTCGTTGATTATTAATGATGTTGATGTTTTAAAACTAAACGATAAAGAATTATCTAAATTTAGAAATCTAAATTTGGGTTTTATTTTTCAATTTCATCAATTGCTTCCGGAATTTACTGCTCTTGAAAATGTTTGTATCCCTGCATTTATTGCTGGAAAGGATAAAAAAGAAACAGAAATTGAAGCACAAAAATTACTTAATTATTTAGGACTTTCACATCGAGAAAAACATTTTCCTTCAGAGTTATCTGGTGGAGAACAACAGCGTGTTGCAGTAGCGAGAGCTTTGATTAATAAACCTGCTGTAATTTATGCTGATGAACCTTCGGGAAATTTAGATACACAATCTGCAGAAAATCTACATCAGTTGTTTTTTAAATTACGTGATGAAATGAATCAAACATTTGTTATCGTTACACATAATTTAGAATTAGCAAATATGGCTGATAAAAAACTAGTTATGATTGATGGAAATTTACAGAAATAAAAAACGGAAGTTAAATACTTCCGTTTTTGTTTAAATTACTTACCTTCATTTACCAATTGAATGTAGCCCGTAAATTGAGTTCCATCAATAATATGAATCACATAAAAATATGTTCCTGTAGGAAGTTGCTTACCTTTATTTGATTGTCCATGCCATTCTTTTTTGTAATCTGTTTTTGAATAAACAGTTGTTCCATATCGATTGAAAATTGAAATTTTAGCAACATGATAAAATTCCAAATCCAAGAAATCGTTAATATTATCTCCATTTGGTGAAATTCCTTTTGGAATATAAATCTCTTGTCTATCAATGTCTATGCAGGCTGTACATGCTTCAACAGGATCAATCGTGTGTTCAGAACTTACCTCAACTATATTGATAAAATCTCCAACATGAGATTTAGGTACATTTAATTTCACATTGTAGATCACAGTGCTTCCAACGTTTAATTGCGGAATAAAATCTAAAAGATTACCTGTTCCATTAGTATTTATAGAACTATTCCAACTCATATTTGTAACACCAAATGGCATTGGATCACTCACTCTAACATCATAAGCAACAGCAGGTCCTTTGTTAATAACAGTTATTACATAATTTAATTCATCTCCAGCCTGATAATAGTTAACACCATCAGTTTTTGTTGCATCAAGGTCAGCAAATTTCTTTTGAATTTCAGCAAAATCTGAATTGTTATTTGGATATGGATCTGGGTTTTGTCCTAAAACAGTCGCTATATTTTTGTAGTTTCCATCCGAATTTACATCAACTTTAATAGTAATTTCGGCAGATTGTAAAGCTGCTAACAATCCAACATTCCAATTTCCAGTAACATTATCATACGAACCTTGAGTCGCATTATAACTTACAAAAGCATATCCCGAAGGAAGCAAATCTGACATAATAACATTTGGATCGTCAAAAAAAGGATTGTTATTTGTAACTGTAATTTTAAATGTAGCTTGTAATCCATCTTCAGAATCAACTATTTTAGTAATCGATAAATCGTTACAAGGAGTTACTTCTATTGTCGTAGCTTTAGAAACTCGAGTCCAACCGCAATTTTTCTTCACTTTAACTGTATAATCACCTGATTGAGAAACTGTTTTTGTATTTACGGTTGTAAATCCAATTGAATTACTATTAAAAAACCATTCATATTCTAACATTCCTTCCGTAGCTTCTAAAGTAACCGAACAATCAGGATTAGTAACAGAAAGTAATGGTGCTAAAGCTGCTTCTCCAAAAGAAGAAAAGAAAGCGGACATCGAAGAAATGTTTTCTTCTTGTTGAACAATACTAACTGTTAAAGGTAGGTTTGAATTCAATAAAATATTACCATTTGCTCCCAAAGAACCAATGTTAAGATTGTTGAACGTAATTAAATAAAAAGTTGTGTTTCCGATTTGGATTCGATTATTCCCTGTTAAAGTTTCAATGTTATTACCGTTTAAGAATACAGGTTCTATTGGACTTTCTATTATTATATATGAAAAGAAATTTAAATCAATATTATTATAATTAATAAATTTTCTTGTGCGAATATCTGTCGCACCAGTACATCCACCAATTGGAAGCACAGTTGAAAAATCGGTTTCACAACCATAAGCCGTACCCGAAATTACGCTAACTGGTTTATTTGAAACAACCATTGAAGATGAAAACTGAGTACTCGCATCTCCATGATGAAAATTATGAAAATCTCCAGCATTTGTGAGAATAATTGTAGTTGGAGCTCCTAAAGAAACTCCTGCACTATTAAAATTTTCGATGGTAAAAGTTGTATTGGCTTGCGTTGCAATAACTAGAGTTTGCTCAGGATGTGTATTACCTACTCCAATTGCTCCTGCCCCACGGACAATCATATATTTATCTCCTAAAGAACTAATCGGTGCCAATTGATCAACTGTACCATCTTGACCACTTCCGCTACAAGCTTGTGGTGTATCTCCATAACTTCCTGCAACCATAACTACTTTTTTATCTGCAGTAATCAATGTACCAATTGGAGCATTAAACAAATAACTCTGACCTTGATTTAAAGTGATTGGACCTCCTGGTAGATTTACGATAGTAGCATTATCTAGTGCCATAACCGAGTAAATTGGTTGTCCACCTGTAGTTGAAATCCCGTCTGATAATCCAATAAAATTAGAACGGTAATATCCTACTCTAAATTCAAATCCTTCTCCTTCTTCTCCAAAACTTAATAAAGAAGCATTTCCTTTGATTGTAGTTGTAGTTGCGCCAATAACATCTGAAGCTATATTTCTATAATTTACTAATACTGGAGCTGAAGCTTCGACTATAAGTCCTCGATCATTATATATTTGATTCAAAAGATTTCTGGTTAAAGTACTCGGCGAACCTAGAAATCGATAAGATTGTGGAGTTGATTCAAGCACTGTCAAAGTGGTCAAAAGAGTTCCATCACTTTTTTTAAGTGTTACTGTAACAGGATTGGGATCAGTTGTAGAAATTACCACCTCATTAGCTTGACTCCAATATTGCCACGGTGAAGGTGCTATATAATGTGTTTCATAATATTGAGCTTGAAGTAAAAAGGGGAACACAAGAATTAAGAAAAAAACAAGACTACGTAAAAACACATTCATATACATTATTTTATTCGAATAAAAATAAATAATTAATATAAATTATCAAAATATTTTACATAAAAAACAAAAAAACAAAACAAAAAAAGGACTCAATCAGAATCCTTTTAAAACTATTTTATGTTAATTTAAATTTTACCTTTTGATATCATCACATACAAAATAACAATTGGAATTAAAAGTAATAGCACCATTTGATAATGCACAATCAAAACGCGATAATCAAGAATCAATACAGACAATAAACCGCCAATGGCTCCTCCAAAATGTGCCGTATGACCAATTAAATCATTTTGTTGTTTCATTCCATAAATTGAATAAAGTAAATAACCAATTCCGAAAACATAAGCAGGCACAGGAATTACAAAAAACAAACCTAATTGAGCATCTGGATTTAATAAGATTGCGGCATACAAAATTCCGGTTATAGCACCCGATGCTCCAATTGCAGAATAATAGGGCTGTTTTTCATGAATTTTTAAGCTCAATAAACTACCACAAACTAAACTTATAAAATAAACGATTAAAAAACCCAAGGATCCAAAATAAGCAATAACGACTGGCGCAAAAAAATATAATGTCAATAAATTAAAAACCAAATGACTTAAATCACCATGTAAAAAAGCAGAGGTAAAAATTCGATATTTTTGACCGCGTTGAATTGCTCCTACATTAAACTTATATTTATCAAAAAATACAGGGTCGTTAAATCCTTTGTAACTCACCAAACATACGATTGCAATAATAGCAATTAAAACTTCACTCATAATATTTAAAAAAACGAAGATACTAATTAATCCTTTTTTTTATTGAAAAATTCAATATTAAAGTATCTTTGTAAAAAAGTTATTTATGGGCGCAATAGTTTATTATTTAGTCTACGCGATTTTATGGTGTATTTCAATATTACCATTTCCTATATTATATTTTCTTTCGGATTGTGTTTACTTCTTTCTTTATAAAATAATTGGATATAGAAGAAAAACCGTTCGTCAAAATTTAAAGATTACGCTCCCACATCTTTCTGACAAAGAACGTCTGAAAATTGAAAAAAATTTTTATCATCAGTTGTGTGATATGTTTTTAGAAATGGCAAAAACACTTACTATTTCTGAAGACGAAATGAAAAAAAGATACCAATTCAAAAACATTGAATTGGTCAAAGAGTTCGAAAAGAAAAACAAAAGTATCATCTTGATGACTCCACATTATGCAAGTTGGGAATGGGTAATTATTTTAGGAAAATATATAGATTTTAAAGGTTTCGGAATATATAAAAAATTAAGTAATCCGCGTTTTGATAAATTGGTTCGTGATATGCGTTCGAAATTTGATGCCGAATTGATTAGCACAAAAGATACAGTAAAGAAAATTAAACACAATCAAAGTAAAGATTTACATGGAATTTATTTATTCTTAAGTGATCAAACTCCAAGTTTAAGAAAAGGTTTACATTGGGAATATTTTTTGGGTCATGAAGTTCCAGTTCATATGGGCGCAGAAAATTTAGCTCGTGATTTAGACATGAATGTTCTTTATCTTAAAGTTTCAAAAGTAAAACGTGGCTTTTATGAAGCGGAATTTATTCCGATTTCAGATTGTGTTCTGCAAGAAGAAAAATATGCAATCACAAAACGTTTTTTAAAATTATCTGAACAACAAATTCTTGAAAAACCCGATTATTATTTTTGGACCCACAAACGTTGGAAACATATCGGTAAAAAAAATGAAAACTAAAAAATTTAAAAAAAACGATTCTTAATTTTAAGAATCGTTTTTTTTTATTAAAATTTTAAAAAACATTTATTCCTATCATAATTAAACATATTTTTTATAAATTAGTAATACAATCTCAACAAATTAACTTATTTCACGTATTCAATTCGTTTATAAATTAAAATTTTAATATGAAATCAAACAAATTTTTATTACTCTTATTAGTATTTATAACACTTATTTCTTGTAGCGGTTCCGACACTTATCAAGGTCAATGGAAAGCAACAAACCCTAATGGTAATCAAGTAGATATTAATTTCGAACTTGATTCGTTTTCAGTGAAAGATACGCTAGGTAATTTCAGAGAGTACAATTACAGTCAAAATTCGATTAAAACAAGTAATGGCATAAAAACTTATGGAATTAAACTTGCTGATGGTAGAGGTTATCAAATTCATTTTCCGAATGCGACAACTGATGATATTGCAATAATAATGGACGAAAACGGAAATGTTATCTATACTCTTGGTCGGAAAGAATATATGCTTTATGAAGATATTTATAAATTGAATTAAAATAATTTAATTTTTAGCTACAAACCATTTAAAAATAATTGTCATGTTAAAAAAAACAGTTTTACAATTTTTTTTTAGTATTTGCTTATTATCGATTTGTAGCGTTGTAAAAGCACAAAAACACAATTCTGGAGAATTAATTACAACAAAAGATTCATATACCAATTATGTTTCTGAATTAAAGACAGGTCAAACAAATATAGATTATTCAGATTTTAGAATTGCATATTCACTTAGTCTTGAATTTATGAACCAAGATTTGAAAAATCCGATGTTTGATAAACTCACCGATTTATTAAATGATGAACCAAAAAATATTGATAAAATCATAGAACAATGCAATCAGATTTTAGAAGTTGATTATACCGAAATTTCTATTCACTCTATTTTAGGTCGTTTTTACCTTGAGAATAAAATGGAAAACGAAGCTTTTAAACATAAAAATATTGCAACTGGTCTTAAAGATTCAATTCTCAAAAGTGGTGACGGAAAAACTTGCAAAACGGGATATTATGTCGTTCAAGGTTCTGAAATATTTGCTGTGTTAGCTTTTTTAAAAGCTGATATCATAAGTAAAGATATAGAATTTACAAAAGAAGGCATTGTTTGCAATAAAGTTAAAGTCAAAATGAATGGTGAAAAACAAAAAATTTATTTTGATACAACTGTAGTGATGGCCTATTTTATTCTGAAAGACGTTGAATAATTTTATCTATATCATTCTATGAAAAATTCAATATTATTTAGTTTTCTTCTTTTGAATTTCATTTCGTGTGATAAACAAAAAAAAGAAACAATTGTTGTAGAAAATAATCCATTGGTAACTGAAACTTCCGAAACGATTCAGGAAACTGAAATTGTCTTTCCTAAAACCGGAAAAAAAGTAGCAGATTTTATACCAAATTCAAGTTTTTATGTAATTCAATATGAAGCTTCTGGCGATTTAAATAACGATGGTTTAATAGATAAAGCAATTGTTTTAGCAAATAAAAATGATAAAACCACAGAACGACCTGTTTTAATCTTACTTCAAAACAATGATAAAACTTTTTCATTAGATAAAGTATCAACTGTTGCCATACCTGCCGAATATTTAGAAAATGATTTTAAATCTTATATTGACGAAAGTTTAGAAATTGAAAACGGTATTCTTAAAATTAATCTATACGGTTCTGGTGAACCTGTAGGAAATATATTTAGTCATTATAAATTTATCGATAACGATTTTATTTTTGTTTATATCGAAACTTACAATATAGGCGCCGGAAGTTGGCAAAACTTATATTACAATTTAGAGAAAGCTGAATTAACAGAAGAAATCACCAATACGATGACCGAAGAAATGGAATCTAAAAGCAAAACATATAAATTAAAAAATGAAACATATCGTTTTGAAAAAGATGCTCCAGAAAATGTAATCGCAATTGCTTTTAATGGTTTGGATAGCAATTGGTAAATCAATTTTATAACAATGAAGAATGAATTCGAAAGTAAAATCATAACTCTGAAAAACAATAAAAAAATTATCATCAGAGAAGCTCAAATTAATGATGCAGAAGAACTTCTTAACTGCATCAAAAAATACATTTCTGACAGCAAATATATCCCAAAATTTAAACAAGAAATTAAATTGACCATTGAACAAGAACGCAATTGGATTCAATCTTTCTTAAACGCAACTAATTCCATTCTACTCATTGCTGAACTTGATGGGGAAATTATCGGTAATATTGATTTGACCGGAAGTCAAAGAAAAATGATGGAACATACCGCAGTAATTGGTATGGGAATGCTTAATGAATGGCAAAATTTAGGACTTGGAACTGCCCTACTTAACGAAATTATTAATTGGGCAAAACTAAATTCAATTCTAGAACTTATTTGGTTGCAAGTTTATACAGAAAATTCTTTAGGCTTAGGTTTATATCGCAAGATGGGGTTTGTTGAAAGTGGAATTATCAAAAACTTTTTTAAAAGAGATGGTATTTATTCTGATAATCTTACTATGTTTATGAATTTGTAAATCAAAAGCTTATGAAAACCAACTATTTAAAAATTATTTTTTTTCTATTATTTATGAATAATATAGCATTGGCTCAAAATTACATAAAGCCTTTTGAAGATAGAATCAATTTTAGCATTTTAAGTGAAACCGTTTTACTTACCGATTCAGAAACGTACGTAAAAAGTGAAAAATCTAATTCTAAAAATTTGTTTTATTATTTTGATAGTAAAACCAACAAAAAAATTATTTCAGAAGGCTTTGAAATGGCTTATCCATTTGTAGGAAAAACAGCTATTGTTAAACAAAAAAAGCATTGGAAATTAATCGATAAAAAAGGGAAAATTGTTTACGATTCAAAAAGTGAAACAGCTCCATTTTTTAGTTCGTATGAAAAATATGTTCTTTTTAATAACGACAAATTTATTTATGATTTAAAATTAGGTCGCCAAGAAAAAGGTTACATCTATTGTGCGGAACCTGCAAGTCCAGATTATTATATAAAAACTTTAAATAACGGAAAATTTTCATTTAATAAAATTAAAAACAGTAAAGAAGAAAATGTTTTTAAAATGGAATTTGATTCTATAAGTCAACAACAATTTTTGATGTATGAAAATAATGACAATCTTTTGATTTTAAAAAAAGATAATAAATTTGGTATTGCTCATGCAAATGGAACTTACCTAACTGAAATCAAATATAAAAATGCAGCGTTTATCGGAAATTACATCATGGTATTTGAAAACAATAAATGGGATTACTATTTATACGAAAATCAAAAATTAAAATTAATTACTTCAAGCGATTACGAATGTAAGTATGACGTTTATCAATCAAATGTAATTGGCGTTTTTGAAAAGAATAAAAAATTTAATATTCTAAAAAAAGATGGGCAAATACTTAATTTGTATTTTGATTATATCAGTTGGAATGGAACATTTGGCGTTAGTGGAGAATCTGTTTATATTTTAAATTCGAACGGAAATTACCAATTGTATTTTACTAAATAAACCGTTTAAAATCCTAATTATGAAAAAGATGATACATTTTGCAATGCTATTTTTAATTCATTTCTCTGTATTAGGCCAAGAAAAATTTACCAAAGATTTAGATTTTGACGGAATTATTGATTCTGTTTACGTTAATACAAATGAATCTAGAATAATTTGCATGCTTTCATCACAAAACTTCAAAGAAATAAAAAGCAAACCAATCGAAATTTTAAATGAAATGTCAGGAATAATCGATAGTAAAAATGGTTTTACTTTTTTTAATGATTGGATGCGAGCTGGATATAAAAATCAGTTCAGATACAATAAGAAAACCAAAAAAATACAATTAATTGGCATGAGTCGTTATGAATTTGGAAATGCAGCAAATGATGGTTCAGGTGAATCTAGCGTTAATTTATTAACCAATGATTATATTGGCAATTGGAACGTGTATGACCATCTAGCGAATGACGAAAATGGTGAATTGATAAAATTACCAACAATCAAAACCAAAATGAAATTCGGAATTATTAATTTAGAAGACTTTGGAGAAGATACATATTTCAATTTTAGCGAAAAATGTAGTACTTTATATTACAAAGAAAAAAAACAGATATTTAATTCAAAATAGTCATGATTATTTAAAAGAAAATTAAACAAAAAGAATATTATGAAACCACCACTTATAAAATTTAAATTTTTATTTATTACCGCTTTGTTATTACCCATCTTAACAATAGCACAACAAAAATATTTTCCGTACAAATACAACGAAAACTATGGCTTAACTTCAGAAGATGGAAAAGAAACAATCGAAGGTAACTTTATAAAATATAATGATTATAACTATATAAAAGGTCAAGCATTTTTCAAAGATGCTAATAAAAAAGACGTTTTAATAAATTTAGAAACAGGTGAAAGACAAGTTTTCGACGAATTAAAACCTAATGTTTTTTACTGTGAAGATGAATATTTTTCGATAGCAAAAGTCGGAAAAGAAAATTATTTTTTTGGAAATAAATCTGGAACAAAATTAAAATTACCTCCCTTTATCAAAAAAGAAAACCTTGATGATTTAAAAATGATAAATCATCGTTTTTTATATATTGTCGTTAAAGAAAAAGAAGTCGTTAAAAAGAAAAAAACAACTCAAAGCAATTCGAACTTCAATAAAATTCTAAAAGCTGAACCTGAACCAAAGGATGTTTTTTATTTGTATGTTTTAGAAAACAAAAAAACATTAACACAGATTAATAAAGTAAAAATAACTGCAGATTGGTTGGATTCATTCGAATTGAATTTTCATTTTTATAACTATAGAAAAACACCAAAACAAAAAGATGGTGAAGTAAAAACGAAAGAAACAGAAATTATTAAAATTCAAGAAAATAAAACAACAGACCTTTTACCTTGGCATTTTTATTATGAAGAAGATTTTGATATTGTTTCATTCAATATTAATGATAATTTATTCATTTTTGATTCGGATTTAAAATTACTAAAAACAATAAAAAGTGTTGAAAACGAAAGAGATTCTGTTGAAAAATATCTTACTGATAAATACCCAAATGATGAAGTAGAAATCGATAATGCAAATTTTTATCCAATTCCAATGCTTGGTCAAGTCATGAAACCATTTTGGAATATTCGAGAAAATGTTGATTATTCAACTTTAACTTATTACAAAAACGAAAAAGAAATCCCCTTTTTAAATTTTAAAGGAACTGTCGATAAATATGATCAAAATGAATTGATATTTACAGACATCAATGGAAATAAGTTAACTGTTTTTATGAATCTTAAAAACATGAATTTTATTGTTCCTGAAAAATTCAAAAATCAATTTGGTCTTGAAATTATTAGGTAAAAAACTAAATTGTTTTGAAGTTTAAAATATAAATAATATTGATAAGTCAAAATGTTTGCATTTACTTAAAAATCATCTATTATCTAAACTAGTCATAGAAAAATATTCATAATAAAATACTTTAATTAATTAAAAAAAACTAAAATTTAATATATATTTATTTTTTTTAACACAAAAATTACTGTATATTTATTTTACAAAAGAATTAAATATAGATAATGTTTTTAAAAAAAATTGCCCATGGAAACTACATTAGCCTTAAAAGAAAGTATGAAAGAAAAAATCAGGGATAACTTTTTTGAAATTAAAAAACAAAGTGGTTATTATCGATTATACACTTTTATATTAAACAGAGTAAACAATTTTAGTACCATTTATCTTCCTGTATCTGGAACATTAAAAAATTTAAAAGATAAATTTGAAAAAAAGTCAGTTTACTATCCAGAACTTTGGTCGGCAACTGAAATGAATCTTTCATCTAATGAACACGCCCCACTAGAACAAGAAATTGTTTTCAAGTTGAATTCATTGACTAAAGAAGAATTAGATTTACTTTTAATCGAATGTTTAAAAGAGTTAAAAAAAGATGGTTTGTTTGAAAATGAAATACCTGAATTTTCAATTTATATTCAAGATGGAGAAAATAATCGCGATATTGAAGAATATAGTTTCAAAATGATTAACGGTAAATCTTATTGGAAACATTTCAAAAACAGAAAATCTAACACTGAAAATTCATTAACTAACTTACTACTTCATAAATATAATTTAAGATAAAACCACTAAAAAACACTTTAAAAAAGCCTTTTCGTTTATTTGAAAAGGCTTTTGGTTTATCTAAATAAAATCTCTCTACTCAATTGCTTGTCGATACTGATGTATCCGGGATATTTAATTTTTTGACCCGCTATGGTAAATGTAGGTTTTACTTTAATTGTAAAATTAGCTTTAGCTGAATTATCACCTAATAAAAAATTCAAAAGTGCTTTATCATTTCCAAAAATCATGTTGTAAATTTCACCTTCGATTTTAATCGGAATAATTGAAGTTTCTTTTGCCGCAACTGAAATTTGTTGATCTACAACTCCTTTTGCAAGTTCATGATTTTCGAATAAAATAATATAATCAAATTCGTCAATCGAAGCTTTTTTATCTGTCGGATTTTGGATTTCTAAATTTACAACAGCATCAAGTGGAATGTTTTTTTGTAAAGCCGCAATTGCAATATTTGGCAAACGTCCCAAATCTAAATTTCCGTTTTTAACTATTTTATCTAAAGGAGTTCCGGCAATATTCATTTCTTTTATCGACTTGATTTCAAACTTACATTTCGCAAGATTTTCAATTTCGCTTTTGGTATCATTAATCCCACAACTTGTTAAAATCAAAGAAGTTGTAACAAGAACTAAACTTAATATTTTTTTCATTTTTTTTATTTCAAATGTACGACGAGTACTTAAATTCTACATCGATGTTAGCATTTTTTTAGCTTTTTCTAAATCTTCTGGTGTATCAATTCCGATTGAACCTTTGTCCGTTTCAATCATTTTAATACGTTTACCATATTCTATATAACGTAATTGTTCTAATTTTTCTGATGCTTCTAAACTTTTCATCGGTAATTTATAGAAATCCATTAAAGCCGATTTTCTAAAAGCATAAATTCCGATGTGTTTCATGTAACGAACGCCAACATTTTCTTCACGAGGAAAAGGAATTACAGAGCGTGAAAAATACAAGGCAAAATTATTTTGATCAACAACAACTTTAACGTTATTGGGATTTTCAATTTCTTCTTTATCTTTAATTTCAAACATCACAGAACCTAAATCAATTTTAGACTCCACATCGTTTTTGAAAGCCTCAACCAAACTTTGTAAAGCTTCTTTATTGATAAAAGGTTCATCGCCTTGAACATTAACAATCACATCAATATCCATATTTTCGACAGCTTCAGCAATTCTATCGCTTCCGCTTTCGTGTTCTTTAATGCTCATAATTACTTTACCACCGTGCGATTCTATTTCTTTAAAAATAATTTCAGAATCAGTTACTACAAAAACATCATCAAAAAGTTGGATGTTTTTGGCAGCTTCGTAAGTTCTTAAAATAACCGTTTTACCACCTAAATCTTGCATAAGTTTGGCAGGAAAACGTGTCGATGCGTAACGCGCAGGAATTACAGCTATTATTTTCATTTTTATAATTTCTATATTTTGTTGTTAGTAATTGAAAATTAAACACCTTTTGATTAAATTAATTTTCAAAAAAATCATCTTTAAATCCAATCAAATATAATTTTTCTTTAGCACGAGTCATCGCTGTATATAACCAACGAATATATTCTTTTGAAATCCCGTCAGGTAAATAAGGTTGTTCAATAAAAATCGTATTCCATTGTCCACCTTGCGATTTATGACACGTTACGGCATAAGCAAATTTAATCTGTAACGCATTAAAATACTCGTTTTCTTTTACTTTACTTAACTTTCGATATTGCGAAATTTCATCTTCATAATCCAACAAAACTTCTTGATATAATCGATTGGTTTCATCATATGATAAAGATGCTGATTCTGAATTTAAAGTATCTAAAAACACAATCGTATCAAAAGGATTTAAATCAGGATAATCAATCATTCGAACTTTTACTGATGCAAATCGAAAACCATACAATTCAATAATCTTATAAATCTGTTGAATTTCCAAAATATCACCGTTTGCTATAAAATCGGTAGTTGCTTGTTGGTCCTTCAACCAAAAATAATTATTTTTAACTACCATTACGAAATCTCCTGGAGAAATTTCACTTTCGTTATCTAATATTTTTGCACGAATTTGCTGGTTGTATTGATTCGCTCTTTTGTTTGAACGAACAATAAAAGCCGTTTCTTCGGTTCCGTTTTTATTATAAGCATCATGAATGGCATCTAAAATTTCATAGCCATCTTCAAGTCGAATTATATCTTTGAAAGGTTTGATATTAAACTGAAACGTATCAAAAAAATGCGAATCTAAAAGCTCTCGTAAATGGGTTGCATTATACAAAATACCCGAATCTAATTCTTGACGCATCACTTCGTCCAACTCAATATGCGAAACATGCATATTAAAATTCAAACTCATTTTATCAATATCTAAAGCCGGACTAACTTCCATGTGAACTGGCGGAAGCTGTGCCGTATCACCAACCAAAATCATTTTACAATTTACGCCAGAATACACATAATACATCAAATCGTCAAGTAACGAACCGTGCGTGTACATGTTGGTTTCGTTAGCCATATCTGAAATCATTGACGATTCATCGACAATAAAAATCGTATTCTTAAATTTATTGGCTTGCATGGTAAAACCAACTCCGGTAGTTTTATTTTTTTTAGGATAATAAATACGCTTGTGAATCGTAAACGCAGGTTGATTCGAATAGTTAGAAATCACCTTCGCAGCACGACCTGTTGGAGCCAACATTACGTATTTTTTGTTTACGTGTTTTAATTGATTCACCAAATTAGACAACAACGTCGTTTTACCCGTTCCGGCATAACCTTTTAAAATAAAAAGCTCATCTTGTTTGTCATTCGTAACAAAATCGGCAATTTTATCTAAAAAAATATCTTGCTTTAAGGTCGTTTCAAACGGAAATTGTTGTTTTAAAATTCGATAAAATTCGGAGCTTGTCATATAAATCTATAAGTATAAACAAAGATAAGATGTATTTACATGATTTAAGAAATTATCGATAAATAATTGTAAATTTGCTTTGAATTGAATCGTATATAAAATATGTCAGACACTAAATTCAATAAATTAATTATTCAGGTTTCTTTACAAAATTTCTCGTTTTGTGTTAAGAATCAGATTACTGATGAAATTACATTTTTCAAAAGTTTACCAATCAATTCGTTGGCTTCGATAGAAAATCAATTAGAAACAATTTTCAATCAAAATGAAATGCTTCATGTAACTTATGATGATATTTTGGTTTTGCATGACAATAATTTAAATACTTTCGTTCCTGATGTCTATTTTAATGAACAACATTTAGGAAGTTATCTCCAATACAACACCAAAGTTTTTGCTACTGATTTTTTCACACATGATGATTTAGAACTTCAGAAAATGAAAAATGTTTATGTTCCGTATGTCATTTTCAACAATTTTTTTATTGATCAATTTGGAGAATTTACTTACAAACACATTAATACAACTCTTTTAGAATATGTGCTTAATGAAACTAAAAACGAAAACAATATTGTTGTACATGCTCATATAAACAAAGATCATTTTGAACTAATTGTAAGTCAAAAAGGTAATTTACTTTTATTTAATAGTTTTGAAATTCATACTCCAGAAGATCTTATTTATTATATTTTGTTTTCTTATGAGCAATTAAAATTGAATCCAGAAAAAACAGCAATTCATTTATTCGGAACGATTGAAAAATACGATTCTAATTTTGAAATAGTCTATAATTACATTCGAAATGTAAACATCAGTGATGCAAAAGTCAAGATTATTCCTTTTAATACTGAAACAAACGAATTACAAAAACATTTTATTTTATTACATTCATGAGAATCATTTCCGGAAAATATAAAGGTCGTCGCATTGTAGCACCGAAAAAACTGCCTGTAAGACCAACTACCGATTTAAGTAAAGAATCGCTTTTTAATATTTTAAATCACCAATTTAATTTTAGCGAGTTAAACGTATTAGATTTATTTGCTGGAACAGGAAATATAAGTTATGAATTTGCTTCTCGCGGATCATCGTCAATTACTTCAGTAGATGGAGATTTAGGATGTGTAACTTTTATCAAAAAAACGGCTCAAGAATTTGATATGGATATTACAGCAATCAAATCGGACGTTTTTAAATTTTTAGAACGTAGCAAAGCTAAATTCGATGTCATTTTTGCTGATCCGCCTTATGATATGGAACAAGAGCAATTTGAAAATATTGTCAAATTAATCTTCGACAATGAATTGTTAGATGAGGAAGGTTTATTGATTATTGAACATTCTCCGCATACAAAAATGGATCATTTAGAACATTTTTCATCAAACAGAAAATACGGTTCTTCGATTTTTTCTTTCTATGAATACGAATTAGAAGAAACGGATGAAGACGACGAGGATGAGGATTAAAAAACGAATAGCTGCCTTATGAAATTAAATGCTGAAATTGAAAACTACATCCAAACATTAGATGCAAATGATCAGAAAATTGGTGCGTTGCTTTCAGAAATCATCTGTGATAAATTACCATTAGCCGAAAATAAAATTTGGCATCGTCATCCGGTTTGGTTTCTAGAGCAAAATCCGATTGTAGGTTTTAGCAAACAAAAAAAAGGTATCCGATTGATGTTTTGGAGTGGAATCGATTTTGAAGCACCAGAATTAAATGTACATGGAACTAAATTTAAAGATGCTTCGATTTTTTATAATGCTGTTGAAGAGATAAATATAAATCAGCTTCAAAGTTGGTTAGAAAAATCAGCATGCATTCAATACGATTATAAAAATTTAGTAAAACGAAAAGGCAATCTAATTAGATTAAAATAACAAAAGCTCGAATTTTCTTCGAGCTTTAATTTTATTTGATATAATCTTCTAAATAAGAAAAACGTTCTGTTAATTTTCCATTTTCGCAAATTGTACCTCTTTTTAAAATTTGATCTTTATCTCCATTAAAAAAAGCAGGAATTACGTTTTCTAAAAACATTTCTCCAAAACCTTCACTTGCATCTTTAGGCAATTCACATGGTAAATTATCAACAGCCATAATCGTAATCGCAGCCGGATGATCTAAAGGCACTTCTTTATTTTCTCTTGGATAATATCCGTAAAAAGGATCTTCAATAGTCGAACTTCTCAAGGTTGAATCTATTGGTCCTAAAATATCACAAGAAACATCTCCAATAACTTTTATTTCATTATAAGGACTATTCAACATTTCTTTTGTAATTATTTTTGGAGAACCGTCCTTATAGAAATGACCAGCAATAACAATTTCAGCAACTTTAGCAAATTTTTCAAAATCAGATTCATAAGCATTTGGATTTTGAATAAAATCATCTTTTGAAGAAGGTTTACCATCAATGCGTCTATAATAATCCTGAACATCTAATTGCACATAAACAGGTTCGTCAAAATCATTATTTAAAAACTCATTAATTTTAACCATTTTAAAACCTGCATCATCAAGTAACTCCTTCGCTCCCATTCCAACTTTGCCCGTTCCTGTTAAAACAATTTTAATTGGTGGCATTACTGGTTTTCTTAATCTTTCGACTAACTCTTTTTTACTTGCTAATTTTTCAGCTTTTACTAAATTAAACAATTCGTATTTAATTCCAAAAGCTCTAAAAGTATTGTAAGCACCAACGATTCCGGCATATCTTCCAAAACCTATTAATCTAATATTTTTATCATCAACCAACGTTTCGTGATCTATTAAAGTAATATTTTTTTCGATACAAGCTTGTAATAATTTTTTATTGTAAGGTTGCTTTTTTATGGTATGTGAAAAGAAAAAATATGTTTTATTTGGAATTAATTGATCAATCGGAACTTCTTTAACACCAAACAAAACATCACATTCTGAAACATCTGAAACTACGTCAAAACCAGCTTCTTTATAAGATTCATCTGAAAAAACTCTTATATCTGATGATTCAACCAAAAGCTCAGCTTCACTGAATGCTGTTTTGAATTTATTTAATGCGCTCGGTGAGAAAACAACACGTTTATCAGCAGGAATTTTTCCTTCTTTAATTATTCCAAATTTCATATTAAGATTCTTAGTTAAGATTATACTATTATTAAAAATAGCCTCGTCAAATATACAATTCGTAAAAAAGAAATACAATCTTTTTTAAAAATAGTTATTTCTTAAACAACTTGATATTTTTTTATCAAATATATTTTTAATTCTTAAAAAATAAAAAATACAATAATTAATCAAAATTTTAACATTTTAAATAAATATTCAATCGCTATTTTTTTGTAAATTACAAATTATTAACATTAAAAATATACAAAATGGGCGATAATTTTAAAAATAACAGATATGAAGGAATTGCAATGCTATTTGTATTGTTTATTGCTTTCTTAATATATATAAGTTTTTAAAAACACATTTTATGAAATTTAAATCTAGTCAATAAAAAATACTCAAAAAAATAATTTTTTGAGTATTTTTTTTATCCGTTTGGGTCTTGAATTAAACTTTTTTCAATGTAATAAAGAACGAAATTCAATGTTTTTTTGTTTCAATTTAATTCAAAATTTATTTCTCTTTTATAATTTTTATGGTTTCAATACAAGATGAACAGTAAACCAAATATATTTTTTTGAATATTAAACATTTTAATAATTAGTAACTGGTAAATTAGATTAAACAAAAACTTTAAAAAAAATAAATTAATCACTAGTAATCAATACTTTACCCAATAACAATAACTTAAAAAAAGCATTTCTAAACCAAAAAAAATTTTGTCAAATCAAGGTTTAGAAAAAAGTAAAACAAATTTTAAAAATATTTTATATAATGCATGTAACTTACTATTTTTGAAGATATTTTTTAAAATGAAATCATATATATTAAAAATAACAACTTTAATAGGGATTGTTGTACTTTCAACAGTTTCATGTTCTGTTCAGAAGAACGAAGTTAAACTATATTCAGAGAAAAATTATGATAACGATTACTACATTCGTAATCCTAAAGAATTAAATATTGAAGAGTTTTCTAATTATAAAGTTCAATTACCTGAAATAAATCGTGAATTTAGAGGCGTTTGGATTGCGACTGTTGCCAACATCAACTGGCCTTCTAAACGTAATTTAACTGTTTTAGAACAAAAGTCAGAAGCCGTAAAACTACTTGACATGTTAGAAGAAATGAATTTCAATGCTGTGATTTTACAAGTTCGTCCTTCTGCAGATGCTTTATATCAAAGTAAACTTGAACCTTGGTCTTATTTTTTAACTGGAGAAATTGGAAAAACTCCAATTCCTTTTTACGACCCTTTGCAATTTTGGATTGAAGAATCTCATAAAAGAGGAATGGAATTACATGTTTGGTTAAACCCGTATCGGGCGCATCACTCAAATGGTGGAAAAGTTACCAATGAAGCAATGCCAAACAAAATGCCTGATGATATTGTTCGTTTAAAAAATGGTATGTATTGGTTTGATCCATCGAGCAAGAAAACTCAAGATCATGTTTCTAATGTGGTTAACGACATTGTCAAACGTTACGATATTGATGGTGTTCATTTTGATGATTATTTTTATCCGTATGCTTCATATAATGGTGGTGCCGATTTTCCTGATAATAAAACTTGGAACGAATACGTAAATTCAGGTGGAATTCTAAAAAGAGCTGACTGGAGACGACATAATGTAAATATTTTTATAGAACGTATTTATAAAGAAATCAAAGCTGAAAAAAGACATGTCAAATTCGGTATAAGTCCGTTTGGAATTTGGAAACCTGGTTATCCCGAAGGAACCGTTGGTTTATCGCAATATGATGAGCTTTATGCTGATGCTAAACTTTGGTTAAACAACGGCTGGATTGATTATTTTACACCACAATTGTATTGGCCAATTGATTCAAAAAGACAAAGTTTTACCAAATTATTAAATTGGTGGAAAAGTGAAAATACAAAAAATCGACATTTGTGGCCGGGATTAAATACTGTTGAAGTAAATTCCAAAGACAGAACAGTTGAAATTTCAAATCAAATTAATTTGACAAAAGAAATTTTATCAGAAAGTGCTGGTGTAGTTCATTACAGCATGGCCGGATTAACACAAAATCCATCTTTAATGAAAAATTTAAAAGAAAATATTTATAAAGAAAAAGCGTTAATTCCTGCTTCAGGTTGGTTACAATCTGAATATATTTATAAACCTACGTTGAGTATTCATAAAAACAATGAAAATGTAGCTGTTGATTGGTCGATAAAAAATCCAAAAGTCGTTGATAAATGGGTTTTATTTAAAAGATATGGTGATCAATGGGAAATGGAAATCTTGAAATCCAATCAAGTAACTTCGAATTTAGAAAATTATAAAAACGGAAAAAAACTAAATACTGTTGCAATTCGCGCTATTGACCGTCTAGGTAACGAAAGTGAATATGATGCTAAATCAATTTAATTAAAAAAAATGAAACTCTTTATTTTTGAACGTTAAGTCATCCAAAAATAAAGAATTTTTTTATTCAAATCTTGAGTACATTTACTCGAATTGATGACAAATGCAACACAATTCTACAATTGTTAAAAAACATAAATATTTAAAAAACAACAAGTTACACACAGGAACAACTTTTGAAAATTGATAATTGAGATAAAATCACAAAAATCGTCAATCCTATCAAAATATATTTCAAATGTTAGAAAATGTTCCATACAAAAGCAATTCTAAATCAGAAACTATTGATTTGTCAAATAAATTTAATGCTTCTTTATTTAGAAAAATAGATAAAAATAATTTTAGGTCTAAAGATTATTTCATCTTTTCGGTTACAGCATTCACTATTTTAGTAAGTCTTTTTTTGATTTACTATCTACAACATGATTTTGAAGAATTACACCTTTCAAGAACCAAAACAATTTGGGGACAACTGTTATTGGTTTTATCCTATTCATTATTGATTTATCAAATCATATTTATTTTTTACATCATCTATAAATTTTCAAAATACAAACCAATAGAATCTGTTTCAGATACTGAATTACCAACTTGCACAGTAATTGTTCCTGCTTATAACGAAGGTAAATTAGTTTTAGAGACTTTAAGAAGTTTAGTTGCCAACGATTATCCAAAAGAAAAACTTCAGATTATGGCTATTGATGATGGCTCAAAAGACGATACTTGGAAATGGATGGTTGAAGCAAAAAAAGAATTAGGTGATCGAATCGAAATTTTACAACAACCAAAAAACATGGGAAAACGACATGCCTTGTATCGTGGTTTCACAACCGGAACAGGTGATGTTTTTGTTACAGTTGATAGCGATTCGATTGTTAAACAAGATACATTAAGAAATTTGGTTTCTCCATTTGTCACAAATAAAAATTGTGGTGCTGTTGGTGGAAATGTTCGTGTATTAAATAAAAAGCAAGGATTAATTCCTAAAATGCTAAACGTTACATTTGTTTTTAGTTTTGAATTTATACGATCTGCGCAAAGTGTTTCTGGTTCTGTACTTTGTACACCAGGTGCATTAGCAGCCTATAAAAGAACAGCTGTTTTGAGCTGCTTAGAAAGTTGGATTAATCAAACATTTATGGGAAAAGCTTCTGATATTGGAGAAGACCGTGCCTTAACTAATATGATCTTAAAACAAGGATTACATGTACTTTTCCAAAGCAATTCGTTTGTTTACACAAATAGTCCTGAGAATTATAATCAATTAAACAAAATGTTTATTCGTTGGGAAAGAAGTAATGTGAGAGAAAACATTGAAATGACAAAATTCGCATTTTCAAATTTTAGAGAAGAACGTAAATTTGATGCACGTTTTTTACTTATTAATCAATGGATTAAAGTGATTTTATCAATACCGTTTACTTTATTGATGTTTTATTTGATAATTTCAAATCCAATTTTGTTCTTAAGTTCAACTTTTTTTGGAATCTTCATTTTCTCAACTGTTCAAGTTGTTCTATATTCAAAAAAATATAACTTCTTAGAATCCTTATGGTTCTATACATATAGTATTTTTTACACGTTTACCCTATTCTGGATAACACCTTACGCAATAATTACTGCTGGTAAAAAAGGCTGGTTAACACGCGAAATCACAAATTAAAACTTATGAAAAAGAGTTGAAATCTGCATTTGTTTTATTTACTCTGAAAGCTGTTTATTAAATTAAGCAGCTTTTATTATTTTTAAGATTTTAATGAATAAACCATTTTTTGAAATACTTTTTTTATTGTACAACAAATTGTAATTTTGTGAACATTAGAAAAAAATATGGGATTTCAACTAAAATCAGAATATAAACCAACTGGTGATCAGCCAGCTGCAATTGAAAAATTAGTAAACGGAATTGACAATAAAGAACAATTTCAAACTTTACTTGGAGTTACGGGTTCTGGTAAAACTTTTACAGTTGCAAATGTGATTCAAGAAGTGCAAAGACCAACATTGGTTTTAGCACATAATAAAACATTGGCAGCTCAATTGTATTCTGAATTCAAGCAATTTTTCCCGGATAACGCAGTAGAATATTTCGTTTCCTATTACGATTATTATCAACCTGAAGCTTATTTACCAGTTACAGGAACATATATCGAAAAAGA
Source organism: Flavobacterium sp. I3-2 (assembly GCF_013389595.1). Lineage (NCBI taxonomy): Bacteria > Pseudomonadati > Bacteroidota > Flavobacteriia > Flavobacteriales > Flavobacteriaceae > Flavobacterium > Flavobacterium sp. I3-2. The sequence continues at coordinate 2,533,080 of NZ_CP058306.1, read as the reverse complement.
TTTATCTATAAACGAAGAACTCGAAAAACTGCGTTTAAGCACAACCTCTTCTTTACTTTCTGGAAGAAGAGATGTTTTGGTTGTAGCTTCTGTTTCATGTTTATATGGTATTGGAAATCCTGTAGAATTTCAAAAAAATGTAATCACTTTAGAAAGAGATCAAGAAATTACCAGAACAAAATTATTACATCAGTTAGTTCAAAGTTTATATGCTAGAACAGAAGCTGAATTTTCTCACGGAAATTTTAGAATTAAAGGTGATACCGTTGAAATTTTTCCTAGTTATGCAGATGATCCATATCGAATTCATTTTTTTGGTGATGAAATAGAAGAAATTGAAAGTTTTGATAGAGAAACGTTGAAAGTTATTGAACGCTTTCCGATGTTAAATATTTATCCAGCAAACATGTTTGTTACTTCACCTGATGTTTTACAAAATGCAATTTGGGAAATTCAGCAAGACATGGTTAAACAAGTTGACTATTTCAAAGAAATCGGAAAACATCTAGAAGCAAAACGTTTGGAAGAACGTACCAATTTTGATTTAGAAATGATTCGCGAATTGGGTTATTGTTCTGGAATCGAAAACTACTCGAGATATTTAGATCAACGTTTGCCTGGGACGCGTCCTTTCTGTTTGTTGGATTATTTTCCAAAAGATTATTTGATGATTATCGATGAAAGTCACGTTACAGTTTCTCAAGTTCATGCGATGTATGGTGGCGATCGTTCTCGAAAAGAAAATTTAGTCGAATATGGATTTCGATTACCCGCTGCAATGGATAACCGTCCATTAAAATTTGAAGAATTTGAATCATTACAAAATCAAGTTATATTTGTTTCTGCAACTCCAGCCGATTATGAATTACAAAAATCAGAAGGTATTTATGTGGAACAAATCATTCGTCCAACTGGTTTATTGGATCCAATCATTGAAGTTAGACCAAGTGAAAATCAAATTGATGATTTAATTGAAGAAATTCATCAACGTGTAGAAATTGACGAACGTGTTTTAGTTACAACTTTAACCAAACGAATGGCCGAAGAATTAGCGAAATATTTCACAAAAGTTGGAATTCGTTGTCGTTACATTCATTCAGATGTAGATACATTAGAACGTGTTGAAATTATGCAAGATTTGCGTAAAGGAATTTTCGATGTTTTAATTGGAGTTAACTTACTTAGAGAAGGTTTAGATTTACCAGAAGTTTCTTTAGTTGCTATTTTAGATGCAGATAAAGAAGGTTTTTTACGTAGCGCACGTTCTTTAACACAAACTGTTGGTCGTGCAGCTCGAAACGTAAATGGAAAAGCTATTATGTATGCTGATAAAATTACGGCAAGCATGCAAAAAACAATTGATGAAACCAATTATCGTAGAGGCAAACAAATAACTTACAACGAAAAAAACAATTTAGTTCCTAAAGCATTAAATAAAAAGATTGATGATAGTATGAGTCGAGCTATTTCTGGAAAAGCTTCAAATTACAATCAAGATGATAATCAAAATTTAGCTGCAGAACCTGCAATACTTTACGACAACAATAAAGACATTGAAAAAGCGATTCGTGAAAAACGTAAAGCTATGGAAAAAGCAGCAAAAGATTTGGATTTTATGCAAGCTGCTAAATTGAGAGATCAAATCAAAGACTTACAAAATGCTCTTGAAAAATAAAAAATAACGATCTCAATTGAGATCGTTATTTTTTATCATACTTCTTTTCAGTTCCATCAGCATTGAAATCATCAGGAAAATACTCTCTTTCTTTCTTTTTACGAGTTAATGCTCTGTAAGCAAACATAACAACTACAACGACAGCCAAAGTTAAAAATACGAATTCCATTTCTTTATAATTTTTATCAAATTTAATGAATTTATAAAAAATACAATACAGATTAATTGTTATTCTACATAAATTATTTTAGTTATATATTCAGAATTAGAAGTATAAAAATTTAAAGTATAAACACCAGCTTCAGCAGATCTAAAGAAATACGTTTCTTGAAGATTTCCAGCTATTTCATTACATTGACAACCTTCATATTTTGCTTTCACTCTAATATTATAAACTTTATCATTGCGCTCTACTTCAAAACTGTAGAATGAACCACAAGAATTTTCAATAAAAAAACTCAAATCAATTGGTAAATCTTCATTCTTATTAATTGACATTTGTTCTGAGTACACAGTAGTGATAAATGCATGTTTGAAATCCAAACAATTTTCAGCTTTATCATCAGAATTACTACAACCGAATAATGTCAAACTTATAAACAAACTTAAAAGTACTATTTTTCTCATTTTTAATATTTTATATTTCCTAATTTAAAGTAATTCTCAAAAAAGTTTCATCACTTGAATCATCCGCATTCATTCGGTCAATTTTCAAATAAAAACTTCCATCATTTCCCCAAAAAGCATATTTTTCAAAATCAACAACCTGCCAATTCGTAAAAATTGCTTTAAAAGCATTTTTATAAAAACCGTTTGAATAATTATAAATTTCAAAATACGTTTTATTTTCAAATTCATTTGTTTTGCAAACTGTAACAAAATTTCCGTTCTGTGAAATAATCGGATAATCTATAAATGAATATTTAATTTCGCCCGAATTTTTATCTATCATTTTATAATCTAAACTATCTAAATATTCTCCTCGAATTAAATATTGATTCATTATCGGAAAATACCCCAAATAATTGTAAAATTCAGAACTTCCGTCTGTTGCAGATTTATCTGTTAAAACCGTTTTACCAATTTTAATTGAATTTTTAATTTTGATTAAAGCCAAAGTATCTTTCAAATAATATCTGTTTTTTTCTTGATTTGCCGATTCATATTCTTTTCCAGAAATAGTTTCAATCAATAAACCTTCATTCAGTTTAAAAGAATCTAAATTTTCCACTTTTTTCAGATTACCAATCTGATAATAATGAACTTGATATAAATCATTTTCATCCCATTGCGAAGGAGTTTTCTTTAAATAAGAAGATTTTTCTTGATTTTCATTTGTTATTGAAATTTCTTCTGAACAAGAAAATAAAAATCCAAAAGCAACCAAACTAATTACAGTTTTTAATAAATTCATTTTCAAATTGATTTAAAAAAACTAAAATACGAAATAAGTACAAACTTTAACCATAAATTCAAAAGTAAATCCAAACGATGCTGTAAATTTGCATTTTTATTATTATGACATTTGATATAATTGCGATTTTATGCTTGATTGCGTTCATCGCAGGTTTTGTTGATTCAATAGTTGGTGGTGGTGGATTGATTCAAACACCTTTATCTCTAAGTTTATTACCACAAATTCCGGTTGCAACTGTAATTGGAAGTTTAAAAATACCCGCATTTTCGGGAACTGCAATTGCACTTACTCAATATCTAAAAAAAGTTAAAGTTCATTGGAAACTATTTGTTTTGATGGCAATTGTTGCTTTTTTTTCGGCATATTTAGGTTCGTATTTTCTGACCATAATAAATAATGATTTCATGAAACCGTTGTTGCTTTTCATCTTAATCGGAATGGGAATTTTTACATTTCTAAAAAAGGATTTTGGATTAGCGACTGCACAAACAATTGAGAAAAAGAAATTGATTTTTTATTCCATTCTAATTTGTTTTATTGTTGGGTTATATGACGGTTTTATTGGTCCAGGAACAGGAACTTTTTTTATGGTTTGCTTTGTTACTTTTTTAAAAATGGATTTCTTGAGCGCCAATACACATGCCAAATTAGTAAATTTAGCAACCAATTTCGGTTCGATTTGTTTATTCTTAATCAAAGGAAAAGTGATTTGGGCAATTGCAATTCCAATGGCAATTTCTAACGGATTTGGTGGATATGTTGGTTCAAAATTTGCAATCAAAAAAGGAAATTCTATTGTTAGAAGCTTTTTGATATTCGTAATTTTTTTATCTATTTTACGTTTTGGATATGACATTTATCAAACTTTTTAATAATAAAAAAAACAAACTTCTACATTATAAGTATAAATTCTTCTTAATGAAAAATTAATCCCATTTTTTTCTGTAATTTTGAAGAAATTTTGACAACCTTGAAAAAACTATTTTTAGCTTATATATTTTTACTATTTAGTGGATATATTTCTTTATTCGCTCAGAATCAAACTCCTGTAAACAAAGGAAAAAAAATTGAAATTATTCATGCAGATTTTACAAATGCGGATCAAAACGAAATTCCAGGAGCAATTATTCTAACTGGAAACATCGAAGCTCAGCACGACAGTTTATATATTTATTGCAACAAAGCATATCTTTTTCAGGCTGAAAATTATATCAAACTGTTTGGGAATGTACATTTGATTCAAAATGATACACTTTCTTTAGATAGTAAATATGCAGAATATAACGGAAAAGACGGTGTTGCTTTTGCACAAGGAAACGTAGTTATGCGTTCTCCTGAATCTTCGTTGACTTCTGAAACTGTTTATTATGACAAAATAAATGGTGTTGCCTATTACAACAATCACGGAACTATTGTTAATAAACAAAATACGTTGAAAAGTAAAGTTGGAAAATATTTCACAACAGATCAACGTTATGAATTTAGAGAAAAAGTAGTTTTGACTAATCCTGAAAATGTTATTGAGACTGATCATTTAGATTTTTATGAAGTTTCTGGACATGCTTATTTATTTGGACCCTCAACAATTACAGGAAAAGAAGATTTTATTTATACTGAGAACGGTTTTTATGACACCCAAAATGATGTTGGTAAATTAATCAAAAATTCATACATCCTTCATGATGAAAAACGAATTGAAGGTGATGAAATTTATTATGATCAGAAAAAATCATATTCAAAATTAGTGAACAATGTAAAAGTTACTGATCCAAAAAACAAGATGATCATGACGAGTCATTTTGCTGAAGTTTTTCAAGATAAAGATTCTATTTACATTACAAAAAAACCACTTGTAAAAAGTTTAGTTGAAACCGATTCTGTTTATTTCTATGCAAAAAACATCATAATTACAGGACCTGATAAAGAACGACAAATTAGTGGTTTCAAAAATGCAAGAATGTTTAGAACACCCGATTTTAGTGCAAAAGGAGATTCTTTACATATGACTCAAAAGATTGGATTAACTGAATTATTTGGTAATCCAATTATATTTAAAGGCGAAAGTCAAATTACAGGAAAATTGATTCAAATTCTTAATAATCCTGAAACCGAAAAATTAGATTCATTAAAAGTTTTAACCGATGCGTTTGTAATTGAACGAGATACACTTGGCACAGGTTATAATCAAGCAAAAGGGATTAATCTGTACGGAAAGTTCAGAGATAATAAAATCTCTGAAATAGATTTAGTTCAAAACTCTGAAATGATTTATTATTTATACGATGAGGACGATGAATTAAGCGGAATAGACAAAGGCATTTGTAGTAAAATTCATTTAGAATTAGAAGATAATAAAATCACGTCTGCAACTCGATTCGTCAATCCTGAAGCTATGACTTATCCACCAGAAGAATTCCCAGAGAGCATTCGAAAACTCCGAGGTTTTAATTGGCGTGGTGATGAAAAAATAAATTCGGCTGAAGAAATTTTTCCTCCAGATGAGCTCGATGCAGAAATTGTAATTCAAGAAAAAGCCGAAGTTCAACAAGAAAATGCCGAAAAACCAATTGAGATACAAAAAGAAACTAAAAATTTCAAATCAAAAGGTAAAAAGAATATTATTAAAAAAGTTAAATAACAATGAAGCAAGATTTTTTTAAATATCAAGCTCAGACAACTTTATATCCGTTAGAAGTCGAAATATCTCACGCAAAAGGAAGTTATATATATAGCACCGATGGTAAAAAACATTTAGACTTTGTAGCTGGTGTTTCTGCTTGTACTTTAGGCCACAGTAATCCTAAGGTTTTAAATGCCATTACAGAGCAAATAAATAAATATATGCATGTTATGGTTTATGGAGAATATATCCAAAAACCTGCGGTGGAATTCTGTAAATTATTAGCAGAAAATTTACCGAGTTCATTAAATAAAACTTACTTAGTTAATTCAGGAACTGAAGCCGTTGAAGGTGCTATGAAACTTGCAAAACGAGTTACTGGTCGCAGTCAAATTATTTCGTGCGTTAACGCTTACCACGGAAATACGCAAGGCTCAATGAGTGTTTTAGGAAACGAAGAACGCAAAGGTGCTTTTCGTCCGTTGCTTCCGAATGTAGATTTTATTACATTTAATAACGAAGCTGATTTAGATAAAATTACAACAAAAACTGCCGGAATCATTTTAGAAACCATTCAAGGAAGTGCCGGATTTATTACGCCTAAAAATGATTTCTTAAAGAAAGTTCGTGCAAAATGTGACGAAACCGGAACTTTATTGATTCTAGATGAAATTCAACCTGGATTTGGTAGAACCGGAAAACTTTTCGGATTTCAAAACTACGATATGGTTCCTGATATTTTGGTTATGGGAAAAGGAATGGCTAGCGGAATGCCTGTTGGAGCTTTTACTGCTAACGAAAAACACATGGATTTGTTAGCTCACGATCCTAAATGTGGACATATTACAACTTTTGGAGGACATCCTGTAATTGCCGCAGCAAGTTTAACAACTTTAAAAGAATTGTTAGAAACCGATTTAATGGCGCAAACTTTAGTAAAAGAACAATTATTTCGTAAACATTTAATTCATCCATTAATAACCGATATTCATGGTTTAGGATTGATGTTGGCAGTTATGACTCCGTCTGATGAAATTACAAACCAGGTCATACTGAAATGTAAAGAAAAAGGATTGATTTTATTTTGGTTGATGTTTGAAGGAAAAGCGATTCGTATCACACCACCATTAACCATAAGTGAAGAAGAAATAAAATTAGGTTGCGATATGATTATCGAAGCTTTAAACGAAGTACAACAAGAATTATAATTGTTGATTATTTTGTTTATAAAACAATTTAAAATGCTAAGTCAAGCTATTGTTATTTTGTAAATTTAAAAAAAGCTAAAAGAGAAAATATGTTCATGAACGACGAAGACGAAAATCTAAATTTATCTTTATCTAGATTTGAATCCATGCTTAAAACTAATAAAGTGTTATTTTTTGATTCAGAAGAATTTGAAAATATCATCTTACATTATATGGATTCAGGTAAATTGAATTTAGCTAAAAAAGCTTTGAAATTAGCTTTAGAACAACATCCAAACTCAATCGGACTTAAATTAGTTCAGATAGAAATGCTTGTTTTTAATGATAGACTTGACGCTGCAGAAAAACTAATTCAAGAAATTTACAGAATAGATCCTAAAAATGAAGAAGCTTACATTCAACATGCAAGCATTTATTCAAAAAAAGGAGAACACAAAAAAGCCATTGATACACTGAATATCGCACTCGGATTAACGGATGATTTAGCTGACGTGTATTCTTTGATTGGAATGGAATATTTGTATATTGATGAATTAGAAAATGCTAAATATTATTTTATTAAATGTTTAGAAAATGACGATGAAGATCAAAGTGCTTTGTACAATATTGTGTATTGCTATGATTTTTTAGATCAGCCAACACAAGCGATAAAATTCTTAAATGAATTTATTGATCAACAACCTTATAGCGAAGTTGCTTGGCATCAAATTGGTCGCCAATATATGAATATAAAGGATTATCAAAAAGCTGTTCAAGCATTTGATTTTGCCACCATTATTGACGAACAATTTATTGGAGCTCATTTAGAAAAAGGTAAAGCTTACGAAAATTTAAAAGAATATAAAAAAGCTATCGAAAGTTACAATATTACGTTGGAAATCGATGATGCATCTTCATATGTTTTTCTAAGAATTGGAACTTGTTATGAAGCTTTAAATCAAAATCAAAAAGCTTTAAAATATTATTTAAAAACAGTTCACGAAGATCCACTTTTAGATAAAGGTTGGATTGCAATCACGGATTTTTATATCAAATTAGGTAACTTTCAGAAAGCCTTATTTTATGTCAACAAAGCAATTGCTATTGATGAACAAAATAAATTATATTGGAGAAGATTTGCTGTAATCAATAAAGAATTAAATTTCTTCGAAGAAGCTGTTCATGGATATTCAAAAGCAGTTGAATTAGGCGATTTGTTTTTAGACACCTGGTTATTTTGGGCAGACACTTTACAAATTTTAGGTGAATTTGAAGCAGCAATACAAAAACTTTTAGAAGCTTCTGAAATTCATAACGACGAGTTTGAAATTGAATATCGTTTAGCTGGTTTATATTTTATTGAAGAACAAAATGAAAAAGCATTTTATCACTTAACAAATGCTTTACATTTAAACTTTAAAAATCACACAATACTTGAAGAAAATTTTCCAAGTGTTTGGATAAATCCATTGGTACAAGAACATATTCAAAAACATAAAAACTAAATTAATGGTTATACAAAAAAAGTATAACCATTTCTAATTAAAATGAAAATATTTGGCTTAATAGGAAAAAACATCGATTATTCTTTTTCGAGAAATTATTTCAATACAAAATTCGAATCAGAAAAAATAAACGATTGTAATTATATAAATTTTGACATTCCTAAAATTGAAGATATCAAACTGGTTTTTGAAAAACAAAATCAAGGATACAATGTTACAATTCCATATAAAGAGTCAATAATTCCTTTTTTGGATAAACTGGATAACGATGCTCAAGAAATTGGAGCAGTAAACACCATCAAAATTCATACAGATGGAACCTTAGAAGGATTCAATACCGATTTTTATGGTTTTTATAAATCTTTGAAACCTCTTTTAAAAACACATCATAAAAAAGCTTTAATTTTAGGTACAGGTGGCGCAAGTAAAGCAGTTGCATTTGCTCTAAAAAAACTAAATATCGAATATCTTTTTGTGTCTAGAAATCCAAAGGTGAATGAAATTTCATATAACGAAATTTCAAAAAAAACATTTGAAGAAGCGACAATTATCATCAATACAACACCAATCGGAACTTTCCCAGATGTTGAAAACTCACCAGATATTCCCTACTCCTATTTTACGGAAAATCACATTGCCTATGATTTGATTTATAATCCAGGAGAAACTAAGTTCTTACAAAAAGCAAAAGAAAAAAAAGCAATCACAATAAACGGATTCGAAATGTTAGTATTTCAAGCTGAAAAGGCTTGGGAAATTTGGAATAGCTAAATTTTAATAAAAATTAACATAAATGAACTGTTTCCTTTGATAATAAAATTTGATTTATTATCTTTCAAAAAAATAATGTTAAACTTAAGCATTTAAACAATGTTAGAAGAAAGAAATGATAACCTGTTAAACACAGACGGAAGTGAAAACGAACAAAGTAATGTTCAAAATCTAGATGCCATTGAGTCAATCAATGAATCAAATGCTGAAGATCATGAAAATGAAGAAAGTATAGAACATGTAGATATTCCTACAAAAGATTACGAAACACTTTCGCTTGAAGAATTAGTTACTGAATTGGACAAATTAGTTACTAATTATAATGTTATGACGATTCGCGATCACGTTGAACAAATTAAAAAAGTATTTTCTAATAAATATTATATTTTCATTGAAGAAAAAAAACAAACTTTTCTTGATGAGAACGCTGAAAATACCATATTAGATTTCGAATACAATTCAGTTGTAAAAAATAATTTTGATGCTATTTTCAATACATATAGAAATAAGAAAAACAAGTATTTTCAATCTATTCAAGATAATTTAAAAAACAATTTAGCGAATCGAAAAGCTTTAATTGAAGAATTAAAAAACTTGATTGATAACACAGATAATATTTCAACAGCTTTAAAAGATGTTCAAAATATTAGAGAACGTTGGGGAAAAGCTGGTGCGATACCGCGAGATAATTACAACCATGTTTGGAATAATTATCATTTTTACATGGAACGTTTTTACGATCAATTACATTTAGATCGTGAAGCCCGCGATTGGGATTTCAAACAAAATCTTGAGAAAAAACAAAATTTAATTGAATCAGCTAAAAAATTATTAGAACAAAACGATATTCATAAAGCATTCAAAGAATTGCAAATTTATCACCGAATTTGGAAAGAACAAATTGGTCCAGTTTCAAAAGAACACAGAGATTTAATTTGGAATGAATTTAGTGATATAACCAAACAATTACATGACAAACGCGAAGCAATTTATGTAGAATTACGTTTAAAAGAAGAACAGAATTTAAACATAAAGGTTGAGTTTATAGCACAATTAAACGATTTAGCAAAAAACAACTCAAAATCGCACAATCAATGGCAGGATGCTATTGCTAAAGTTGAGGAATTAAGAGCTAAATTTTTCAAAACTGGAAAAGTGCCTACTGAACATAACGAGCAAACTTGGGATGCTTTTAAAGAAGCAACTCGCCTATTCAATGTTCAAAAAAATGCTTTTTATAAAGATATAAAACGTGACCAACAAGAAAACTTGAATCTAAAAATGGCATTGATTGAAAAAGCAAAATCATTAAATACAAGTAATGATTTTGATCGAGTAACGCCAATTATGAAACAAGTTCAAGAAGATTGGAAAAAAATTGGACACGTTCCAAAAAAATATTCTGACAAACTTTGGAAAGAGTTCAAAGAAGCATGTAATCATTATTTTGATCGTTTACATCAAGAAAGAAACAAAAACATTTCGGAAGAAATGGAAAATTTCGATAAGAAAAAAGCATATTTAGAAGATTTAAAAGATTTTCAATTGGTTGGAAATCACAAAACAGATTTAGATGCGATCAAACAACATATCGAAAATTGGAAAGCTATTGGTTCAGTTCCTCAAGTTCGAAGACATATTGAAGGCAAATTCAATAAGATTTTAGATGCTTTGTTTGACAAATTAAGCCTTTCTAAAAAGGAAACAGAATTGGTAAAATACAACAATCGTTTAGAGCAAATGGTTGAATCTGGTGATAAGCGAAAGTTGCAAAATGAAATTACATTTGTTCAACGTAAAATTGAGGAAATCACTTCTGAAATTTTCCAGCTTGAAAACAACATGCAGTTTATCTCAAATGCGAAATCAGACAATCCTTTTATTAAGGAAATAAACAAAAATATCGAAAAGCACAGAGATGAATTAAACATCTGGAAAGATAAATTGAATCAATTAAAAGAAATTTTATAAACACAAACCGGTTTTATGCCGGTTTTTTTTGCTGTATGAAAATATCAAACTTTATAAAAATATTTGTTTTATTAATACTTTTGAGTAGTTGTGTTTCTAAAAAAAACGCAACAGCTACCAAAAATACTTCTAGTTCAAATTATGTTTTAAAATCTAAGAAAAATAGTTTAGATGATTTTGCAAAATTTATGAATATTGAAAAAAAAGATTTAAAAAACGAAAAACTGTATTTTTATATTGACAATTGGTTAGGAACACCACATAAAATGGGTGGAACAACAAAATCTGGAATTGATTGTTCAGGATTTGTTAGTAACGTTTATACAGAAATTTATAACGAAAAACTTCCTCGCACTTCGCGAGAAATGGCTGATCAAATAAAATCAAAAAAACAAGACAAACTCAAAGAAGGAGATTTAGTTTTTTTTGCTTTTGGTGGTGGAAAAATTGATCATGTCGGAATTTATTTACATAACAATAGATTTGTGCATGTTTCTAGCAAAAAAGGAGTAATCATTTCAAATCTAGAAGAGAGTTGGTATTCGAAATACTTTGTTAAAAGCGGAAGTATTCTTTAAAATTTATTTTGTATATTTAGTCTTATTAAATAAATTTTAGATTAAAAAAATGAGATATATAAACATTTTTATCATTTTTATTTCGATAATATCACTTAACTCTTGTGCTACAGTTTTTAACAAAGATGAAAAAAAAATAACTGTAACATCTAAATATAAAGATGCGAAAATTATTTATAAGGATACGGTTCTAAACCTACCCACTCAAATTTCAGCAAAAAGAAAACGAGAAAATCTAAAATTAGAACTTATTACAGATTCAATAAAAACACCAATTGAGATTCCTTATTCACTTGATTCAAAATATAAATACGCTAATATTGGTGGATTATTATTTTCTCCAGTAGCTTATATTGTCGATTATTCTGGGAATAGAAAATTCAATTATCCATCAAAAATCGAATTAGATTTAAACAATAGTGAAATTAATTTAGCTTTAAAAAAACGAATAGAAAAAGACAGTTTAAGACAAACTAAATTTAAGAGAACAAAGGGAGATTTTATATTAAACATAAATTTACCTTCACCTCATTGGTTTAATATGGGAACTGAAAATAAGAATAGATATAAAGCTTCTGGTCTTCTTGGAACTGGATTAGGTTTAGATTATTATTATAGGGATAAAAAATTTTTAAATTTAGAATTTTCCGTAAAAACAAATGCATTCGATATTTTAATTTCTTCAATTAGTATTCAAGATAGATTTTATATTTATAGTTTAGTGTTTACTGATAATTATCGTTATAAATATTTTGAGTTTGGATACGGATTAAACACTTCTTTTAGTCATTTAAAAATTTATTCTAAAAATAAACAAATAGATTCATATTTATCACAAAATAGTAATCAATTTCATCTGGGTGTTTCTACTAGAGCATCTTATCAAATAATTGGAATATTAAATGTTGGTATTTTCTACAAACCAACATTTATAAAAATTACAGATTCAAAGACTCAAAATATTTTTGAATCTGTATATGGATTTGATTTACGATTTAAACTTAAATTATAAACAAAACGTAATTAAATTATGATTACCAAACGGTTCTGTCTAATAAAATTTGAACCAAAATTCATCAAATAAATCATTACCTGTAAATGGTTCATTCTCAATTAAGGTTTTTAAATCCTCAAAAGTTTCTATTCGGTAACCAAAGGTTTCACAAACTTCTCTGTTTTCTTCAAGTTTAGTAAAATCAGGAAACAACACAACAGAAATAATTTTGTTATTTGAATTACTATAAACATCAGATAAAACCCTAGAATATTTTTCTAACTGAGAAGCAGCAACGCTAGAATACCATTTATTTTCAATATTCAAAACATAATTTTCAATTTCATTTTTTTTGTTTAAAACTGTTATTTCTACTAATAAGTCAATATATCCAAGTTGCTTTTTGGTCTTGACACAGTCTATTTTACATGATCTAAACGCATCTTTAAAAAGTAAATACAGAAGAATTTGCTTGGCATAATTTTGAACTTTTTCATCAACCATTGCATACTGATCAACAGCACAACGCAAAGTCCAGCTCAAGAAAAAATCATGAATAGCTTCATATCCGTTATCTACTTTGTTTTCTTCATAATTAAAAAATTGGGGTAAAGAAATTGACATAATTGTTTTTTAGTTTTTGGTTAAGTTTTTTTTTGTGGTTTATAATTTTTAAAGAAAAGTTGCCTAATAATAAATCATTTGACAACTTTTCTTACTGTAATAAAAATGTGTAATAGATACAGTAAATGTAAAAGAAACAAAAAAAAAAGCATTAAGGGTTTACCCTGATGTTTAGTTAAATTTTCATTTATTAAATGTAAATTTAGTTAGTCTATCCAATCTTACAAAAAAATATAAAATAAACTAAACTTTATACAATTGACACTATTAATATCATATATCAAATTAAGACAGGATGTATCATAAAAAATCTATGATCTTCATGTCATAATTTTGCTTCCTTTAATATGGAGTTACAAAAATGCTGGTTGATTTTGAACCAATAAATCGGTGGCGTTTAAATGACGGGGCGTCCACGAAAAAATGATGTTCTTTTTCTTTTATCTGGGCAAACCATCCACTGCGTTCCTGACCGGGCTGTACGCACTCGCTTTTTACAAATTTACATTTGTAAAAGAGCTCAAACAAAGCTGCCATCCCTTTTGCACAAAAAAAACACAGACTTCTTTGAATGGAAGTCTGTGTTTTTTAATATCTATGGTTTAAAAACTTACAAAGTTTAATGTAAGCACGGATTGCACTCGAGGCTTTAACCGACTGAACAAAGTTAAATCCGCGCGATCGGGTCATATTCACAATTAAATTTAAATCTATTCATAAGGTTTTTCTAAAAATAAACTATACATTTTTTTATATGTTTCTAAAAGCTCACCTAATTTATATTTTTTATATTCTTCTGTGTCTTTCACTTGTTCGATTAACGGTTCTAAAATAAAAACTGGAATATGTCCTATTTTTTTTAAATCTTTATACATACATAAAAATTCAATTTCACAGAAAAACATAGAATACAACCTAAATAAATACTGGCTATCAATATGAAAGTTTTTATTAAAATGTATATTATCTAAAATATTTTTGAAAGACAAATGTATTTCATATACAAGTTTCAGATATGTATATTTTTTTTCTTGTATTAAATCATTATTAAAATGTTTTTCAGTATATAACATATCCTTACGTCTATACTCCAACTTCTCGTTTTTACTAAGAGAATTCCATCTTTCAATACTCTCAAGAAACCATAAAAAGGATTTTTCACCTCCAATTTCATTGAAATTATTTTTATTATATCCTGATAAAATATCATTTATGGTCATATCTATAATTCTTCTAAAATAAATAATTTAAATTTAATTGGAACTGCCCCATCTATTGCAACATCATCTAAATTTTCAATAAAGTTGGGATCAACTCCTTTTAATTTAAATTTACTTTTACTTTTAAATAAAATTTCCCACTCTGTTGCATCAGAAAATTTATCAATTTTTTTTCCATTTTTAGAAATAATTTCTATCATGGCTCCTTCTCCTGTTTTATCAAGATTGTTGAAATAAAACTCTAAGGCTTTTTCTCTTTCACTTGAAGTCGATATAAAATTGTTATACGAAACATCTTCTCCAATTTTTAATTTAGCTAATTTAGCTATTTCATCTTTACCAATTCCTCTATAATATGTACCAGGCGATGAAGGAATTTTGTCTAATGCTTGGTTTAATAATTTTTCTATTTCTAGAATATCATCCGCTTTACTATTAGCAATTAGAGCTTGATTAAATTTATAATATGATGTATTTGTATAAAATTTAAATACGGCTTCTTGCTCTAACGTTAATTCATTTAAAAATCTTCTTGGTGTTACTCCATTTTTTAAATCATTATAAATTTTCTTAAAATCATCGTTCTTTAAAAGTTTTACGATATCTATTTCAGAAATTGTATTAACAACACTCTTCCACCAATCTTTACCTAATTTGGTTTTGCTATAAGCTTTTAGCTCGGCTTCTACATCTAGTATTTTTTGCGCATCCTCTGAACCGTTTCTAGCCTCTGCAACTATTAAATTTTTTACAACAGGATTATCAGCCTCTTTAAAAAATCTTGCAACGATATTTTTACCAACACCTCCAGCTAGTGTAGTTATATTTACAATAGCTGTTACATTATTATATGTTTCAAGCGCTCCTTTTAGCTCTGGTTGTTCATTTAATGGACTATTTTTTATAGCTAAATTTGCACCAGCATTTACTTTACCCCATTTTTCAACAAAGGTGAACGTTTTCGCAATCCATTTTGGACCAGTAACTACTTTTGATATTGGTACTAGTAAAGTTACTACATCTAAAGTATTTTCAACATACGATTTTATATTATTATTTTCACCTTTACTACTTGCATAGTAAAGTAAAATTGCTGGCACAACCGATACTTCTTTGTCTACTCCTGGTAATCCTTCGATTAAATTAAAATCAGAATCGTTTGCAATTACTGTAACATCAAAAGGTTTAAGATATACAGGCTCTTGTCTTACAATCTTTTGAGTTGTTTCACATTCTTCATAACTACTATCTCCAAAACCTGATGTCCATTTACAATTTTGAGTTACTTCCCATACACCTTGAGAAATATATAATTTAGGACTGTTATATTGAAAATAAATATTAAATATTTTTTCATTATTTTTTGGTAATAGATAGCTATTTTGAACAACCGAGAAATTATCATAATCATTTACATTAACTCCATTATTTACGAGGTTTTTATTGGCACTATTAAACATAGTAACCAATGCTCCCATGAAATTGGCATAATTTTCTTTATCTTTCCAAAAATAAATTGAAACATCATCGATTTCAGCTATTAAATGCTTTAATAACTGGTTGTTATTTTGTTCTAATAATTTAAAAAAGGTCTGATAATTTTCAGAATCAATCGCTGTCATTAACCTCAGAATAGCTAATTCTGAAGCCTCTATTAACCTATCTTGAGAAGCTATTTTTGTAATTAAATCTTCTTTTTTATTATGATTTAGTTCTCTCAATGCACTTAAACAAACTTGATTTACAAGTTCTGCAACTTTTTCGCCATCCGTTTTTGTCAGAGCTGTTTCTAAAATAGCCAAACCTTGTGTTACATTTTCCAAAGAACAGGGTTGTCTATCCCTTGATAATATTTCTTGAGAAAAATTATTACTACACGACACATCTCTAACATCATAAGGCGATGGCAACCAACCTGTAAATGATGATGATTCTAATTTATTTTCTATTAATTCAGATGTGTTTGAAGCCTTCTCATTTTCAGATGTCCATTCAATTAAAGTATAATCATAGATACATTTATCATTATTTCTAGACTGATATACATTAACTTTATTATCTATTGTTACTTTAATTTTCTTAGTAGTAATAGTTACTTCTCCATTAACAAAAGCATCTTTACTTGTATTCCATTCATAAGTAATATTATCATACTTAATTGAATTAATTGTATAATTAGCAGAAATTAAATATGTAACACTAATTCTATCATTATTTAAGAAGAATTGGTCAAATATTTTTCCATTAGGAGTAATTCCTAAATGACCTAATGGATTATGTTCCCCATCACTCTGACTTTGGAACGCATATAATTTAAAGGCTGGGTCGTTTATTTGTTTCCAATCGGTAAACAAGAATTCAGTTGTTGGCGGATAATCCATTAAACTTTGAGTCGTTCCTTGGTTTACGCCTTTGTTTTTAAATTTATTAAACGGATGTTCTAACTTAAATGCGCCGTGAGCTAATTCGTGTGCAATGGTTGTTGCATTTTGGTCAAACACAAAACCAAATTGTCCGTTTAGTTTCATATAACCACTTTGCCCTGTACTTGAAGCTTTATCGGTTACAAAAACATAATAAGCTTGTTCAATTGTTCTATTCGGATGATTTTTAAATGCATCGATGATTGTGTTTTGCTCTTTACTGTAAGTTGATAAATCTCCAAAAGCATCTTCTGTGTCTATAACTTTTTTCTGAGTATCTTGTATTAAATCATTTATATCAAACTCATTAACTACAGAAACATCAACATCAATAGCTAATTGTTTGTAAATAGCTTTGATCTCCGCTTTCTTATCGTCAGAAATAGAAACGCCTTTTGTTGGAATTAAATTTAATTTCAACGTTTTTGGCGTAATGTGAACCATAGTAAACACACCGGCAATTTTGTATTTATCGCCTTGTTTTATGGTTGCTTGTACTTCTTCTAACGCAAATTTTTGTGCGCCTTTTAAGGTTAATACAAAATGGTCGCCTTCTTTTACTGCATCTACTTTTATTCCGTTTTGGGTTTTAAAGAAAATGCTGTCTGCCACAACATCGGTTCCTGTGATGGTTATTTTTGCCCAAAGTTTATCGGTCAAACCGTTTGGTACTGCTTTAAATGTAACAAAAGCATCATTCACTTTTTTGTAATCGCTTGTTAGCTCTTTGTTGTAAGCTATTGGGTCAAAAGCATATTGTGTATCGATATGTTTTTCAAAAACCACACGAACGCCTTCGGCTGTAAGTTCGGTTACTTCGCCGTTTTTGTTTACACCATCGGTGTTTTCTGGGGTTGGTTTTCCTCCGTTTGCAGTTTCTAATGGTCCAGAAACTTTACCATCTGCATCGACATAATAGTTTTTACCTTCACTATCGGTAATTACGGTGTCTTTTCCTCCAGGGAAGGTTTCGGTTTGTCCGTTTGGACCAGTAACTACAATGTCACCGCCATTATTTACAGTAATATCATTTGCGCTGTTAATTGGGAAATTTATAGTTTATGTCAATGAACGTGTGAAAATTTTAAAATAAAAAAAGCATCTTAAAACGTTATTTTAAAATGCTTTTTTGTGTTTTTTATAAATATAGTTTCTCCGTCGTCGTTCCGTCATCTCTCCGTCGAAAAGAGTTTTGTTTTTAGTTCTAAATAGTTTCTGTTTTTTCGGATAAATTATCTGGAATATCTGTTGCTTGAATGGTGATTTTGTCACCTGTTAAATCGCTATTGTTTGCCGTTGCAATATATACCCATTTTGTTCTTTGAAGTGTTGCATTGCCTTGTTCTACCAAACTACCATCTGCATTATTGATTATAACTTTGACAACTGCCACTTGAAAATCATCTATTGCGGTAACTACAATTGTATCGTTGATGTTACCATTATAATTACTCAGGTCGATTTCTTCAATTTTTGGTGCATTTAATAAATCTGCAACTGCAACGTTATAGGCACTAATGCCTTTTTCTGGTTTTGCTACTGCTGTATATAATGCTTTAGTAGTTTGGTCTTGTAAAGCTGTTTTTGCATAAATTACTGCTTGTTGAAATTTTGTAATTTGTTCTTTTTGCTTTTCAGAAGCTTCGCCTTTACGTTCTTTAGGTGCTTTTGACACTATGGTTTTTCCGTTTCGTTGGCTAAATACTAAGATGTCTCCAACTTTTCCACTCAAGCCGTGGGTTACGATATTATTTTTACTTTCTGCCATAATGGGTTGGTTTTTAAAATTATACAGAACTTAAATTACTCTTTTTCTTTAAAAACCAAACACTAATTTACATTATTTTAACAAAAAAAACACAGACTTCTTAAATTAGAAATCTGTGTTTTTTTTAATTTGAATGTATTGAAAAACCGCGTGGACAAGAAAGCTTTACTCTAAACTATAACTTACAAATTCTTCTCTTTTATCGTAGGGAATATCATAATGCAGAGATTTTAAGGTTAAAGTATTCCATGGTTTCCAAACATCTGAAAGCTCTGTGTGGGTTATTTTATAATGCTCTAAAATCCCTTCTACAAAATAATCTCTTAAAGGCATATTTAATTCTCTTTCGACCCCATCTTTGGCCAAGACTATCGTTTTGTTCTACGGCTTTTAAAAGTCTTCCACCCATAGCTTGATACTTAAATTTACCTTTTGGTGTAAGATCTACTCCAAGTCCACGAAACGGGTGTCCATTTAATGTATAATCAGAAAAAGTCATGGCGTTATCTCCGATATAAGCTTGAACCCATTTATATTTTGGACTTAAACTAAATCGATTAAAATCAAAAGGAACATTATAATCAAACAAACTTCCTTGATTAGTTAATGTATAACTAAAAGGCATGCTGAATGTCATATAACTAAGATTTACAGTACCTGTTAACATATAGGTAAAAGGATCTCTGTTTTGATCAGCATTCGAATTAAAAAACATGGCATTGGCATTAATTCCACCATTTACACGAAATTTTCGATCATTCATAACTGCTTCGAAATCGATATGCTGTGAAAAAACATTCAGACTTATCACAAAAAAGCCAAATAATAAAACTACCTTTCTCATCATTATTTCTGAACTTTTATATCGCAAACCATATAGGATTGATTGTTTCCAGCAGATACAAATTGCTTAATTTTAATAGCACCTTTTCTACCATCTTGAGTTTTGAATAAAACTATTCTCGGTAAATTATTTCCAAATTGTTGCTGACCAGCAATTGAATTTGGTATATTTAGATTTAGAAGTGGAGCTGCATTTGTGATTGCATCAAATTGCGCCTCACTAATATTTAAACCGCAATTACATATTTCTTGAGAATTTATAAATAAAGTTTGCGTTGCATTTGGAATTGAAGCAAAACCGTACTGATTGACTTCTGTTGGAGAAATAAATTTATTAAATGTAAAAGTGCTATTTTGCCCTTGAAAAGCAATATCAATTAATGGAGCAATAATACTTGTTATTTGATTGGCAGTAAAAGATTGTCGGAGTTTAGTTGAATAAAAAGCACCGAAAGTATTTGTATTATGTGCATAATTAATTCCTAATTTTACATTCTCTAAAATGTAAATACCAGAATCTGGAAAAATAGTAACTTGTTTTTGTAAAGTTTGGGAAGTTTTTCCGTTTGAAGCTATTAATGTGATTTGATATGTACCTGGTTGTGAATATATAACTTCAAGATTCTCGACTGTTGAACTTGATGGATTTCCTCCTTGAAAAGTCCATTGATAACTGATTGCATTTTCAGATTCGTTTTGAAAATGTAGTTTTACAGGTGCTTGATAATCGTAATCTTCCCAAGCTGTTTCCCATTCAAATGATGTAATTATATTTTCTCTGACAACAATAGAATCTTTTTTTACAAAAGATTCAAATCCATTAGAAACTGTTAATGAAACTAAATGTGCACCTGGATTTGGAAATATCACATTTTCAGGATTCTTTTCTGAAGAAGTATTAGGAATTCCGCCTTCGAATTCCCAAAGATAAGTTAAACCAACACCTTCTGTTTCGTTCGTAAATTTGACCTCAACTGGTGGATAATCACTTTGAATGATTTCTTTTCTAAAAACAATATTTATTGCATCTTTAATTTCTAACTGTTGTTCAAAAACATCAATTTCTCCATCAATATTGCTTACTGTAAGTTTGATTTTATAAGTCCCAGGTTGAGTGTAAAAAATATCTTTTGGATTTTTCTCTGTAGATGTTTCAGGAGTTCCACCTTCAAAAGTCCATTCATAAGTATCAGCTCCTTTAGAAAGGTTTTTTATTTCAATGTATACTGGAATTGACTCGTCTTGATTTAGAAACGAAGTGGTAAATTTTGCTTCAACAGGTATATAAGATTCTTGATAACAAGAATATAATAATAACGTAATTGCAAAAGATAGAATTGCAAATATTTTTTTCATTTTCGATAAGTGTTGGTTGGTTTGGTAAAGTATTTTTATTTCATATTTAAAAATTATTATGTTAAAAAAGTGTATTACTATAATGAATATAATTTCTTTTGTAATTACATCTTTCTAAATACGTGTTTTAATGCAACAACATTTCGGTCGTATTCTTCTTCTTGAGCTTTAGATAAAGGAGCTTGAATAATAAATTCAGAACTAGTTCCTTTCTTAATTTGATAAGCATATTCGAATTTACCATTTGGAGTTGAAACTGTTAAGGTTAATGTACTTCCAGATAAACTCCAAGTTTCGTGATTTACATTTCCAGAACATTGATTCGGATTTGTAGAAAAATCGTAATCTGTATTAAGAAGAACACCTTGTTCTCTAAAATCAAAAACGTCTAATGGACATTGTCCATTATCTTCAATATAAGTAGAAACAACATCATCGTTCATATCAATTGCTTCTTCACTGATATAATTCCATTTTCCAATTAATTGACTTGAATCTGAGAAACTACTATTCTCTTCATCCGAACACGATAGTAATGTTACTACTGAAGTTAAAACAAATACAAAAAAAAATCTTTTTCATTTAAATTAATCAATTAACTATATTTTTTTAACAAAATTAACATATTTTACAACATAAAAAAGCAAAAAAAATATTTTTTACTTTTAACAACTTTGCAAAACTATAAGAACAGTTTTACTTTGTACAAATTCATATTGAAGATTCTTAACTCAGCTAAAAGTACAAGTGTCTGTTTTTCTTTTGTAGAAAATGTTTTTTTAAATTTATTATTAGATTTATTTATTAGATTTCACATTTTCAAATAAAAAAACTGTCTGTAAAATAATTACGAGACAGCTTTATTATATTTAATTCGATGAATTGAAAATTATAGATGGTTTACGATTTAAGATTTTTTCTCGATATTGAGAAACCGTCATTTGGGTTAACCGTTTAAAAAAACGTAAAAAATTACTTATATCACTAAAATTAAAATAATTCGAAATTTCTTTAATAGATAAAGTTATGCTTTCTAATTTGTACTTGATTTGATGCAAGCATTTCAAATCTAAATAGTTTTTAACGCTAACTCCATAAGTTGATAAACAAAGTTTATTTAAAACACTATATTCCACACCAATCTTATCGCAATAATATTTTACACTTCGATTGTTTTTTACATTATCAACGATACTTTCATTAAACAATTTAAGAATTTTTTCTGCAAAAGTTTCTGATTTTGTATGATTGCATTTTGGAATACTACTATTAAAAATTGAAATTGATAATAACAATATTTGCTGTATTGTATTTTGCGTTAAAAGATGATTAAAGCTAGTTCGTTCATTCAACTGTAGATTAAAAAGTAACTCTAAATAATGATTGATAATTAATGTATGTTTCTCTTTTAATGATATTTTATTAAACATTTTTTCGGAATCAAATAATTTAGAACTCTTAATCATCATATTAATATCATAATTTTTGTCTATACAAGAATCTTTGAATTGAACAAAAGACAATTGAAAATCATCCATTGAACTTATTATCAAAGAAACATTCCGATTTATAAACAGACATTGATTTTTTTTCAATAAAATATTCAAACCATTAAACGTAATCTTAACTAAACCACTTTCAACTCTCAAAACTTTATACACATCGTTTTGTTCCATTGAAAACTTTGAAGCAAAATCATGGTTACTTATTGTTCCAGCAGAAAATCCTAAAAAATCATCTACAACGATTGAATTTATCATAATCTTTGACTTTTAAAATTGTTAAATTATTTGATATTAAAAGTTTTCTTCTAATAAAAAAATGTAAATAATCTTTCGTAGCTATAGCTAATCCAGATTTTTTAAATCCTTTTTATTATTGAAATAATCTTATAAGGCAAATTAATTCCAATTATAAAGTCGTCAATGTAGAACAATTTATAGTCGCTTGTAGAATTTGAACTACATTCTATTTTTTACGTTGCAAATTAAATGTTTTTGCTGGCTGATAAATCAAAGGAACATATTCTGTAATCACGTTATTTCTGTCTAAACCGAAAGCTTCTTGATCTTTTTGAGCAAATTGCTTCAAGAAGAAATATGATTTTAAAACGACACTTTCATTAAGCGAAAACACATTATCAACAGAAAGATAAGCTTGTAAAATAATAAACTTAAAATCAATTGTTGGATTGTATTTAGAGCTTGCATTATTTTTTAAATGTTGGTTTAATTCTTCGTTTTTAATCAAATCTTCGATTACTTTTTCGAAATACAATTCGGTTTTAGGTTGAATTTTAAATCCAATATTTAAAACAACTTTAATAACTTTATCATCAACTAATTCAGAAACTTCATAATCCAGAGTATATGGATTATTTGTTCTATTAATATGAAAAAACCAATAAACATCAGCTCGTTTAGGTTTTTTATCAAAAATCGATTTAATAATTCGGTCTTCAATTTGTTCTCGGCGGTCCGCTTTTGTTAAGTAAATTAAATGTGTCGCATATTTTGGAATATCTTGATCATTACTCAATGCAACAATCATTTTTGAAAACTTTCCTAAATCTTCAAATTTAGTATATGAATTATTAATCTTTCTTGCAAAATAACTAGAATACATTACAAAGAAAAATAAACCTCCAGCAATTACTGTTATATATCCACCTTCTTTGAATTTAACAACATTGGCAATGAAAAACGAAATTTCAATCATTAAAAAAATAGTTAAGAAAATTCCAACTAAAAATTTATTCCAATATAATTTAAACAATAAAAAATAAGAAAGTAAAATAGTAGTTGTAATCATTGCCAATGTAATAGCTAGACCGTAGGCAGCTTCCATATGAGAAGAATCCTGAAAATATAGAATTATTAAAATACAGCCAATCCACAAAATAGCATTTACACTCGGAATATAAATTTGTCCTTTAGTATCAGAAGGTTGCTTCACTCCTACTCTTTGCCAAAAATTCAAGTTCATTGCTTCGTTAATCAAAGTATATGAACCACTAATTAAAGCTTGAGCAGCAACAATTGCGGCTAAAGTTGCAATGGTAATTCCGGCCAGTAAAAACCATTGTGGCATCATCTCGAAGAATGGATTACGTTCATTTAAGAATGCTCCAGCATCATTTAGTAGCCAAGCGGCTTGTCCTAAATAATTAATAACCAAACATAATTTTACAAATCCCCATGTAATTCGAATGTTGTTTTTACCACAATGTCCTAAATCAGAATAAAGAGCTTCTGCACCAGTTGTACATAAAAAAACAGCTCCCAAAATCCAAAAACCATTTGGATAATATGTTAGAAGTTGATAAGCATAGTATGGATTTAATGACTGAATCACAGAAGGTGCTTCAATGATTTGTAAAATCCCCATAATCATAAGTAACAAAAACCAAATGGTCATTATTGGACCAAAGGCTTTTCCTACACAATGCGAACCAAATCTTTGAACGAAAAAAACTAATGAAATAACCAAGATAACAATTGGCACAACCGGAATGTGTTCAAATCCTTTGATACGCTCTAACCCTTCAATTGCTGATGTTACCGATATTGCTGGTGTAATCATACCGTCAGCCAAAAGTGCTGCTGCACCAATCATAGTTGGAATTACCAAGCGTTTACCAAATCTACGCACCAATGAATACAACGAAAAAATACCACCTTCTCCTTGATTATCTGCCTTCAGGGTCAACCAAACATATTTTACAGTAGTTTGTAAAACCAAGGTCCAAAACACACAAGAAACCCCTCCTAAAACTAACATTTCAGAGATTTCTTTTGTCCCAATAATTGCTTTAAAAGTATATAACGGACTTGTTCCGATATCGCCATAAATAATTCCTAAAGCCACCAATAACGATGCAAAAGTGACTTTACTTGTTATTTGATTTGAATTGTTTTTAGAATTTGCATTTAAAACCTCACTCATGATTTGTATTTTTAATCAAATACAAAGTTGCTCCAGAAAGTATCAAGAACGTATAAATTAAAACCAAGAGATATAAAGAAAATATAAAGAAAAATCAATTGTTATTGAAAACGATATCCAATTCCATTTTCTGTAATGATGTGAACTGGCTGATTTGGGTTATTTTCAATTTTTTTACGCAAAGTACCCACAAAAACTCTCAAATATTGTGTTTCTGTTTGATTGCCAACGCCCCAAATTTCTTTTAAAATAAATTGATGTGTTAAAACACTACCTTCGTGTTTTGCAAAAAGTGCTAATAAATTATATTCAGTAGTAGTTAATTTGATTATGATGTCATCTTTTTTTAATGTTCGAGAAATTAAATTCAACTCTAAATCATCAAAAGCCAATAGATGTTCTTTATTATCTATGTTTTGATATCTTCTAATCGCAGCGCGCATTCGAGCTAATAATTCGGCTGTTCTAAAAGGTTTACATAAATAATCTGTAGCGCCGTTATCTAATGCTGTTACGATGTCTTTTTCGGTATTTTGTACAGATAAAATAACAATTGCTTTATTAAACCATTGTCTAAGAGCCAACAGAACTTCATGTCCGCTAATATCAGGTAAACCTAAATCCAAAATTATAATTTCGGGTGCATGATTTGCAGCCAACAAAATACCTTGCTTTCCCGTTTCTGCTTGAAAAACTTTGTAATCGTTATTCAATAAAGTGATTTCTAAAAGTTTTCTGATTTGAGGTTCGTCGTCAATAATTAAAACTTCAACTTTATTCATTCTTTAATTTATTAATGTAACTTGTTTCTGCAGGAATTTTTATTGTAAATTTCAAACCGCCTTCAACATTATTTTCGGCAATAATAGATCCATTCAAAGCTTCAGTAAATCCTTTAACAATGGACAAACCTAAACCACTTCCACCAGATTTAGAATTAGAAATTCGATAAAATTTGTCAAATATAAATCTTAATTCATCTTCAGGAATTCCAGGTCCATTATCGCTTATTACAATCCAACAACAATTAGAATGATGTTCAATGTTCAAATTTATCCGAGTTTCATTTGGAGTATATTGAATGGCATTGTACAAAATATTAAATAAGATTTGCTCCATAAAACCAACATCAATTTTAAATAAAGGCAATTGATCAGATGAATTATACACTATTTGATGTCGATGTGAAGTATCCATTTTTTGAATAATCATGTAAGCTAATTCATCTAAATCACACCAATCTAATTTAGGACATAATATACCACTTTCCAACCGACTCATATTCAATATGTTTTCAACTTGTTTATTCAATCGAATACTTGCCAAATCAATATCGTTCAACAAATCGAACTGTTGTTCTTTATTCAAGCTGTTATTAAATGCTTTTAATGTATCGACCGTGCCTATTATTGTAGCAATTGGAGTTTTTAATTCATGTGACAACGAATTAAATAAAGTACTATAAAGCTTAATTGTTTTTTCTCTTTCTTCTTTATCTCTAGCTTTTTTCTCAATTTGTCTGATTTTAAAATTTAAAACGGCGTTTAATAAAGCAACAAAAAAATAAGATAAAAACATTAATAAATCTTCAGCATTACTTATGTCTAAAGTGAAAATGGGAGGAATAAAACAATAATTCCAAATAAAAGCACTTAAAATAGCTGATATCAAAACTGGTAAAATATCGTAAACCATGGCAATTATAGAAACGGTTAATAATAAAATCAATGCAACAATTCTATAATTTAAATGTGCTCGTAAAACAAAACATGCAAATGAGACAATTAAAATGCTTAAAATCCCTACAATATATTGCCTTTTATTGTTTGATAAAATAAAATCCATTTATTAATATTTTTACAAAATTAACTAAATATCTATAAAGAATTCATAAAGATTTACTATCTTAAAAATGTTTTTTTTACTTGGATTTTAATTTTTTTAATTAATTTATGCCAGAATAAATTCACAAAAAGACGAATTTCTAATTATATATTTACCTAATTCATATTATACATAAGAACGTCAAAAAAAAGTTAAAAAACTCAATTTAATAGCAATAGATGTGAATATTAAAAATTATCGTTTATATTTGCGAACCCTGATATTTAAAGGGAATTTAAAAATATAGTAAAATGGAAAAATTAAATTTATTAACTGAATTACACAATCAGGCTCAAAAAGAAGCGGAATCGTTTTATACTCAAGGAAATAAAGCTGCTGGAACTCGTTTAAGAAAAGTTATGTTAGAAATCAAAAAACTAACTGACGATGTAAGAAAAGATGTTCAAGCTATCAAGAACGAAGAGAAATAATATTACAAAAGATGAAATCAATCGTACTGATTTCATCTTTTTTTTTGAATTGTTCCGTTTATATGATTAAAAAAATTTAATACATAATCACATATAAACAAAAAACATTTAAATAAATTTGCATTAAACATGTAAAAATAATGACAAAGCAAAAGAAATCGCTTGAAACACCAAAATACATAAAAAAATCAGCTAAAGTACTTTCTTTTTTTTCTGAAAAATTAGCCACTCAGTTTTCCATGAAATTATTTGTAACTCCGATTAAATTTCCTACACCAAATAGAGAATTAAATATGGAAAAAAAATCAAATATTTTTCCGCTAGAACTACCAAAAGCTAAAAAAGATTTTGTGGTTTATGAAAATGGCAAAGGTAAAAAAAAGGCTTTACTCATTCATGGCTGGAACGGTCGCGGAACACAATTGGTTTCGATTGCAAAAGAATTATTAGATTTAGACTATACTGTCATTAGTTTTGACGCTCCTGGCCATGGAAAATCTTCTAAAAACATAACGGTTATGACTGAATTTATGGAAGCTGCTTTTGTTTTAGAACGTTATTACAAAGGATTTGATTTAATAATTGGTCATTCTTTGGGAGCGATGACAACAATCAACGTTTTGGGGCGTGGTTTTAAAGCCGAAAAGGCAATAACTATTGGAAGTGGCGATGAAATTATAAATATCATTAAAGATTTTGTAAAAAATATTGGTCTTAATGAAAAAATGGCTCCAAAACTTAAAGAAGCTTTTGAAAGTAAATATAATGAGAATATTGAAAATTATACGGTTCACGAACAAATAAAGAAAATTGATATTCCAGTTTTAATCATTCATGACAAAAACGATTTAGATGTTCCATATACTGCGTCAGAAAACATTCATAAATGTGCTAAACATTCAGAATTGTTGTTAACCGAAAAACTGGGGCATCGAAAAATTTTAGGTGATACAAAAGTAATTTCCAAAATCAAAAATTTTGTAACTAATTAGCAATTAATACAACATTTTAATTTCTTTCAAATTATAATAAATCAAATCATCAGCTTCATTTAAAACACCAAGCTGTCCCAATTGATTTACATCAGATATCATCCCAGTGAACTTTGTTTCGTTAATGGTTTCAAAAGTTACTGGGATATTTTTTTTAAATAAATATTGATGATAATAATTCCATTCATTCGTTTTATTTGCTTCTAAATTTAAAACCACTTCTTTAAACAAAGTTACAATCTGAATCATTAATTCATTTTTATCAACTAAAACACCATGCGATTTCAAAATTGAACTAGCTTGAGGCAATCCATCAAAATTCATTTGGCTTACATTAAGACCTACTCCAATAATAGATTGAATATCTCCATTAGCTTTAAGTTGATTTTCGATTAAAATTCCGCCAATTTTTTTATTATATGACATAATGTCGTTTGGCCACTTTATCCTAATCATATCTAAACCAAAACTTAACAAAACTTTATGTATTGCATTTGCAATTGAAACATTCAAAGTAAAAACATCTTCAACAGAAAACGTCCCATAACCTAACAAAACACTGAAGGTTAAGTTAGTAGAAGGTTCAACTTGCCATACAGAACCCATCTGTCCTTTTCCTTGCGTTTGGTTTTCAGCTACTACAATCGTGAAATCATTCAAAACATTCGAAACTGCCAATTCTTTAAGATAATCATTGGTTGAAGGTATGGCATTGAGTTTGATTATATCCATTAAGAAAATATTAAATGTATATTGAGACAAAATTAAACTTAAATACCATTTGATTTTAATAAATTTGCATAAATTACGTTTTTGTTAAAGAATTATAAATGACTAGAAAAAATAACCACGACGAGCTTTTGGCTTTAATTATTGATGGAATAGAAAATGTAAAAGGAGAAAATATTACGATAATGGATTTAAGACATATCGATAGTAGATCTGCAGATTATTACATTATCTGCGATGGAAATTCAAACACGCAAGTAAATGCCATTGCAGGTTCAATTCAAAGAACTGTTTCAAAACAAACAAGTGACAAACCTTGGCATGTAGAAGGAACAGAATTATCAAACTGGGTTTTAATGGATTACGTAAACGTTGTAGTTCATATTTTTCAGAAAGAAACAAGAGAATTTTATAACTTAGAAGATTTATGGGGTGATGCACTTATCACAAATATCAAAACTGATCAAACAATAAATTAAATATGTCGCAAATAAAAACAAATAAACCTCGCTATAATCCTTGGATGCTTTATGCAGTAATCATTCTGATAATAATAGGAATTAGTTATACATCAGGCGGATCAGGAAGCACAAAACAAATTAGCCTTTCTAAGTTTTATAATTTATTAGATCAAAACAAAGTTGAAAAGGTAGTTTTCAATAAAAATACTGCAAAAATTTATCTAAATAAAGAAGCAAAAGAAGAAACTGACAATAAATCAGAAAACCTTCCTAATCTTTTTGGCAGAAAAAATGACAGCCCTCAATATATTGTAGATGTTGCAAGTCCAGATTTATTTCAAAAGAAATTAGACGAAGCGCATTTATCTGGTAAATTAAAAGAATTTGGATCGGAAGCAGAAAGTAATTGGGGAGAAATTTTAACCATGTTATTACCCGTTATTTTAATAATTGCTTTCTGGTTTTTCATGATGAGAAGAATGTCAGGCGGAGGAGCTGGAGGTGGCGGAAGTCAGATTTTTTCAATCGGAAAATCGAAAGCTAAACTTTTTGACGAGAAAAATGATACTCGAGTTACATTTAAAGATGTTGCAGGATTAGAAGGTGCAAAAGAAGAAATTGAAGAAATTGTTGAGTTTCTAAAAAATCCCGAAAAATATACATCAATCGGAGGAAAAATACCAAAAGGGGCTTTATTAGTTGGTCCTCCTGGTACTGGAAAAACATTATTAGCAAAAGCAGTTGCAGGCGAGGCTAAAGTTCCATTCTTTTCTTTATCAGGATCAGATTTTGTTGAGATGTTTGTAGGTGTCGGAGCTTCTCGTGTAAGAGATTTATTCAAACAAGCAAAAGAAAAATCGCCAGCAATTATATTTATCGATGAAATTGACGCTATTGGACGTGCTCGTGGAAAAAGTAATATGTCAGGTTCAAATGACGAAAGAGAAAACACGCTTAACCAGCTATTAACTGAAATGGATGGTTTTGGTACAAATACTAACGTAATTGTTCTTGCAGCTACCAACCGCGCAGAAATTTTAGACAAAGCTTTAATGCGTGCTGGACGTTTTGACAGACAAATTTATGTTGACCTTCCGGACGTTCGTGAACGTAAACAAATTTTTGAAGTTCATTTAAGAAACATCAAAAAAGTTGAAGATTTAGATGTTGACTTCTTAGCAAAACAAACTCCAGGGTTTTCGGGAGCTGATATTGCTAACGTTTGTAACGAAGCTGCTTTAACTGCTGCTCGTAAAGACAAAAAAATGGTTGATAAGCAAGATTTCTTAGATGCAGTTGATCGCATTGTTGGAGGTTTAGAAAAGAAAAATAAAATCATTTCACCTGAAGAAAAATATGCAATTGCTATTCACGAAGCTGGTCACGCAACTGTAAGCTGGTTAACAGAACACGCAGCTCCACTAATCAAAGTAACAATTGTACCACGTGGAATGAGTTTAGGAGCAGCATGGTATTTACCTGAAGAAAGACAAATCGTCAGAACCGAACAAATGCTTGACGAAATGTGTGCAACAATGGGCGGAAGAGCTGCTGAAAGAGTAATTTTTGACAAAATTTCTACAGGAGCTTTAAGCGATTTAGAAAAAGTAAACAAACAAGCAAAAGCAATGGTTACTGTTTATGGGTTGAACGAAAAATTAGGAAATATCACTTATTATGATTCGTCTGGACAAAGTGATTATAACTTCTCAAAACCATATTCAGAAGATACTGCAAAGCTAATTGATAAAGAAGTTTCAGATTTAATCGAAAGTCAATACCAAAGAGCAATCGATCTATTAACAGAGAATAAAGATAAATTAATTCAGCTTGCAGATTTACTTTGCGAAAAAGAAGTAATTTTCAAAGAAGATTTAGAAACAATTTTCGGAAAAAGACCGTTTTCTAAAGAAGAAATTATTGTAGAAACAGTTTAAAAACAACTACATACACTTAGTTATAAAAAATCTTAGTTTAACATCTTGTTAAGCTAAGATTTTTTTTATCTTTGAATATTACAATATCTCCAAATAATTGAAGATTAACTAGACATGAATTTTTTTAAAAAGATATTAGGGAACATTGTACCATCTATGAAAGAAGAGAATTCTTCTGATAAAAATGAGAGTAAATACCTTCCCGAACCAGAAATACCGGTTGATGAACTTTTCACCTTTAATTTTAAAAATAATGGTGGGAAATTTATCTATTGCGAAAATGAATTGGAATTACAAGAATATTTTATTAGCATATTACAAGAAAATGATTGGTTTGAAAAAGAAGCGATTACTTTCGAAAAAAAACTACATCCGTTTTTGATTGAAAATAGAATAATTTTCCACAACGTTGTTGATCCAGTATTTTTTCTTTGTTCTTGTGAAAGTTTAATAGCTGATGACGGTTCTATTTTATTTTCATCACATCAACTTCTACATCACAAATCAAATGAACTTCCAAAGGACATCATTGTTATAGCAAAAACAAGCCAAATAACTCGTTCAAAAAGTGATGGCTTAAGAGGTATAAAATATAGGTATAGCTCAAATATACCTTCAAATATTACAACCTTACAAAATTTTAAAGAAGTTATAAACGACAATTTTTTACAATACGGAATTGCTCCTAAAAACTTATATTTATTACTATTAGAAGATTTATAATATGTCTGAAACTTTAACGAGATCAATTTCCGGAATTGTTTATATTGTATTATTAATCGGAGCAACTTTATTTTCCTATTGGACATTCAATACATTGATGCTCTTTTTTCTTTTTGTAGGAACTTATGAATTTAGTAAAATCTATAAAATTAATCTTGTAGGTAGTTTCTTAACCGCTTTGTTTTTTTCAATTCCGTTACTAACTAATAGTAGTGTTTTTGAAAAAATTATTCCTTATTCTTTACTTTTTGAAATTCCTTTTCTTGCTTTTTTGATTTTCGATTTATTTAGAGGTGAATTCAAAATCTACAAAAGCACTTTAGTAAAGTACCTATTTTTAATCGGTTATGTTATTTTACCTTTTATCATTCTCACACAATTACCTTTAATTAAAAATCAATTTGAACCAAAGATTGTTATCGGTATGTTTATTTTAATCTGGAATAACGACACTTTTGCTTATATTTGCGGAAAATCTTTTGGAAAGAGAAAACTATTTGAAAAAATGTCTCCTAAAAAAACTATCGAAGGTTTTCTTGGTGGGTTATTTTTCACTTTAATTGCTAGTTATATTTTAAGTATTTATTTCACCTTTTTTGATTTAGAAACTTGGTTACTAACAGCCATTTTAGTCAGTTCATTAGGTACTATTGGAGATTTAGTTGAATCAAAGTTCAAAAGACAAGCGAATATTAAAGACAGCGGTTCTATCATGCCAGGTCATGGCGGAATATTAGACCGTTTAGATAGCGTTATATTCGCAACACCATTTTTATTTTTAATTTATTTAATTCTGTAAATAATGTTTCACAAAGAAGGAGCAAAAATTATATTAGCCTCTGTATTTATTACAGTTGTTGTCATACTTTTAAGTGATTTTTTAATTCCAATTGATTGGTTAAAAAAAACCATCCAAGTACTTGCAGCAGCTTTCTTGATTATTGTTTTACAATTTTTTAGAAATCCTAAACGTCATGTTGATGACATCAAAGATCACACAATACTAGCACCTGTTGATGGTAAAGTTGTTGTTATCGAAGAAGTTTATGAACCTGAATATTTCAAAGATAAACGTCTAATGGTTTCGATATTTATGTCACCAGTAAACGTTCACGTTACGCGTTATGCTTTAAACGGAATTATTAAATACAGTAAATATCATCCAGGAAAATACTTAGTAGCTTGGCATCCTAAAGCAAGTGAAGAAAACGAAAGAACAACTGTTGTCATTGACAATCCTGTTTTTGGTGAAGTTATGTACCGTCAAATTGCTGGTGCATTAGCAAAACGAATTGTAAACTACGCCAAAGAGGGACATCGAGCAATACAAGGTGAAGATGCAGGTTTCATCAAATTTGGTTCGAGAGTGGATTTATATTTGCCAATCGGAACAAAAGTGAACGTTGTGCTAAACCAAAAAGCAAAAGGAAACAAAACCGTTATCTCTTTTAAATAATCTTTAAATTTTAGATAAATGGATATTGAAAAAGCTTTTGAGGAAGCATATGAAAGAGCATCTAAAACAGAAAAAGAATTAGCAGTAGATATTAAATTGTTAATTTATGCTTATTACAAGCAAGCTACTTCTGGTAGTGTTCATCAATTTAACTTCCCTAACAACAAAGATATCATTAGAGCTTTCAAGTTTAATGCATGGCAACAAATAAGTCATCTTACAAAAGAAGAAGCTAAAATAAAATACATCAATCTGATTAATTCAATCGATTTATGAAAACCAACCGTTTCTTATTAATCTATATTATTTCAACATTTATTATTTCTTGTGGTAAAAAAGAAGAACTATACGAAGTTGAAATCCCTGACAGTGTTTATATATCAGAAGAAGAAGTAGAAAATTCTCCTTCAAAAATTATAGCTAAAGATGGTTCGTTTAAAATGAAAGGTTTATCTTTTGAATATTCTGACTTAGAACCTATGATAGATGCACAAACCGTTGAAATTCATTATTCAAAACATCATTTGGCTTATCTAGAAAAATTAAATGAATTAATCAAAGGAACTGATTTAGAAGAAAAATCAATTGAAGAAATTATGACTTCGTTAGATTCTGATAAAAAAGCTTTAATAGAAAATGCTGGAGGTTATTTCAATCATAATTTATACTGGGAAGTTTTAACTAAAGGAAAAGAAAAAAAACCAACTGGTAAAATTGCCGATTTAATTAATCGTGATTTTGGTTCGTTTGAAGCTTTTAAAACTCAATTCAAAAAAGCTGGTATCGATTTAAATGGCTCAGGTTGGGTTTGGCTAATTCTAACTGATGACCAAAATTTAAAAATAAGTACAACAATCAATCAAAATAATCCATTAATGCCTTTTGAAACAATTAAAGGTTATCCGTTAATGAATTTAGATATGTGGGAACACGCCTATTATTTGAAATACAAAAACAACAAAAAGGATTATATCGATAACTATTTTAAACTTATAGATTGGGATAAATTAAATTACCGAATCGAACTAAAATCGAACTAAAAACCTCAAAGATTTAAAAACTTTGAGGTTTTTAAATTCTATACTACCAATAAATTGATTAACATGCATTTCTTCCAATAGAAATAAAACACTACTTTTAAAATTGATAAAAACAATCAACACTTAAATATGTAAATTTTCATATCAATAAACTCATATTTTTCATTAAATTTAAAGTTAATAAAGTTTGTTCTTTTTTTATTGAAGCTTTATCTTTCTTAATTAGTAAATTTTAAAAAATTAGCACTATTTTATATTTATTTTTAATTTAAAAAATAATGAAAAAAAAAGCATTTTATTTAATCATTTTCACCTTTATCTTAATAATTTCTTTTACTTCTGTATTTGGAAACATTTGGCTTTTACTAACTGAAAAAGGATATGAAATACCAAAAGAAAGTTCAATATTTACATTTGAAGCAACAAAAATGAATGATGGTTCTGGTGGTTGGTGGGTTTATGGCGAGGATAATGAAAAATATTATGCGCTTTCAACAGATTCAATAAATTCAATTTTATTTATAGATAAACTCCAATCTAAAAAAATTGAAAATTTTGATAAATTTAATTATGAAACTTGGAAATAAATAAAACATTTTGATGATTTATTTTTTTCAAACATTATAAAAATTTGTTTTTTATGAAATCAAAAATGATACTATATTTTCTGTTTTATGTATTTTTAGTTTCTTGTAAAGAACAAACTAAAAAAATTAATGAAATTGAAAACTCAAATCTAAACGTAGAAATTCCAAAAGTTGAAGCGAAATCAAAAAACAATGATATTGAAGAAGATACAATATCTGAAATTAACGAACAGATAATTCATAAAAAACAATTAAATTTTGACAAATTTAAAACCGATAAATATCATTTTACCAAAAAAGCAAATTTAGATTTTTCAAGTAATGAAGGTGCTAAATATTTTAAAACAAGGATTATTGATGCATATAAATCAAATGAAGTAGATTTTGCAAGTTATTATATTGGAGTCCTTTTTGGATGTGGAGCAGATTGTATTTATGGATATATTATAGATGTTAGAGATGGTAAAATTTATGATTTGCCATTAGGAGAAAGTTATTCTTGTTCTTATTCACAAGATAAAGCAATTTGCAAAAAAAACAGTAGATTATTTATTTCTAATGTTTGTAAAAATAACGAGGAAAATGATGAATTATATTATGACGCTTCATTATGGAATGAATCTAAAAAGGTTTTCGAAAAAATAGATGAAAAAGATATTACTTTATAAATCAAAAAAAGCTCGATTAAAAATGAATCGAGCTTTAATTTTACCAATCAATTGGTTTTCGTTTATATTTCTTCAAATATTTATTTGCTTTACTAAAATGCTTATTTTCAAACCAATGTCCCCGATTCGCACTTAAAGGCGACGGATGTCCAGTTTCTAAAATCAAATGTTTTTCGGCATCAATCAAACTAGCTTTTTTTCGAGCAAAACTTCCCCAAAGCATAAAAACAATGTGATTATAATCTGCTGATAATTTTCTGATGACTTCATCAGTAAAAACTTCCCAACCTTGCTTTTGATGACTTCCTGCTTTTGCTTCTTCAACGGTTAAAGTTGTATTTAAAAGCAAAACACCTTGCTCAGCCCAACGTTCTAAATTACCAGAAATAGGTAAAGGCAAATCTAAATCAGCTTCAATTTCTTTAAAAATATTAATTAATGAAGGCGGAAATTTTACGCCATCGTAAACCGAAAAACACAATCCGTTTGCTTGAGAAAAACCATGATACGGGTCTTGTCCTAAAATTACCACTTTTACATCTTGTGGTTTACAATAGTCAAAAGCAGAAAAAATAACTTCTTTTGGTGGATAACAAGTCGATTTTGAATATGCGTCCGATACAAATTCATTAATCATATTAAAATTATTTAGTTGAATTTCTGTATCTAAAACAAATTGCCAAGCATCTGGAATCTTTAAAAACATAAGTAAAATATTATCCTAGCAATATACAATTAATCTGTAATTCTCTCGTAAATTAATAGTATTTTTGTACTTATTTGATTTAAATTAAAGCATGAAATCTATTCATCAGAAAACCTTACAAGATTTAGAATTTTTAACTGTATTAGAAACCATTTCAAACTATTGTACCACTGAAATGGGTAAAGAATTGGCTCTTGAAATAGAACCTTTTCCTAATCAAGAAATATTAGAATATAAGTTAGCACAAACATCAGAATACAATTCGAGTTTCACGAATAATAACGTCATTCCGAATCATTATTTTGATGCCATTTTACACGAAATAAAGTTTCTGAAAATTGAAGATAGTTATTTAGATGCAAGTAGTTTCAAGAAAATTGCAACTTTAGTAACCACAACGAATGAATTGATTTTGTATTTAAAAAAATTCGAAGATTACTATCCTAAATTAAATCAAAGAAGCAGTGAATTAGAAGTCAATAAGATTATTCTTCAGAAAATTGACCAAGTTTTAGATAAATACGGAGAAATAAAAGATAATGCATCTGTTAATTTACAAAGCATTCGTCAAAATATAAATATCATTCGCGGAAAGATTAATCAAAGCTTTGGAGTTGCGTTACAACAATATAATAACGCCGGCTATTTAGATGATATCAAAGAAACTATTGTTGATAATCGTCGTGTTTTAGCTGTTTTAGCGATGTATCGCAGAAAAGTTAAAGGTTCGGTTTTAGGTCAATCTAAAACTGGAAGTATTGTTTATATGGAACCTGAAACTACTTTTCAGTTTTCTCGCGAATTATCGAATTTGGAATTCGAAGAACGCGAAGAAATTATGCGTATTCTTAAAAATCTTACAAATGATGTTCGTATTTATGTCAATGAATTAGAAGATTTTCAAAACTTCTTAGCTGAAATTGATGTCATTTCTGGAAAAGCAAAATATGCGACTCGAATCAATGGAATTTTACCGAAAATCAACAACGAAAAACGTTTGTATTTCCGTGAAGCCTTCCATCCTATTCTATATTTAAACAACAAAGCCAAAAAGAAAGTTACTTATCCGCAAACCATTGAATTGGCAAAAGATAATCGCATTATTGTAATTTCTGGTCCAAATGCAGGTGGAAAAAGTATCACTTTAAAAACCATAGGATTATTGCAATTTATGTTACAATCTGGTATTTTAATTCCGGTTCATGAACGAAGCGAAACTTTCTTTTTCGATAGAATTTTAACGGATATTGGAGATAATCAATCTATCGAAAATCATTTAAGTACTTACAGTTACCGACTTAAAAACATGAACTATTTTTTAAAGAAAGCCAATAAAAGAACGCTTTTTTTAATTGATGAATTCGGAACGGGTTCTGACCCAGAATTAGGAGGTGCTTTAGCCGAAGTTTTCTTAGAAGAATTGTATGACCGCGAATCGTTTGGAATTATCACCACGCATTACAGCAACTTAAAAATGTTAGCTAACGAATTACCGAATGCTACAAATGCTAGTATGCTTTTCGATGAAAAATCATTAGAACCGATGTATAAACTGAGTTTAGGTCAAGCCGGAAGCTCATTTACATTTGAAGTTGCTCAGAAAAATGGAATTCCTTATGGATTAATAAATCGTGCAAAAAAGAAAATCGAAACAGATAAAGTACGTTTTGATAAAACGATTGCCAATCTTCAAAAAGAGCGTTCGAAACTTGAAAAAACATCGCAAACATTAAAAGAAGAAGAAATTAGAGCGCGCGAAGAAAGTAAAAAACTTGAATCTACCAATACTAAAATTCAAGATAAATTAGAACGTTATCAAGAACTTTACGATGCCAATCAACGCTTGATATATTTAGGACAGCGATTAGATGATTTATCTGAAAAATATTTTAATAATAAGGATAAAAAAACACTTATTGGTGAAGTATTAAAAACAGTTGAAATTGAGAATTCCAAACGTAAAAAAATCACCGTTAAAGAAAAGAAAGCTAAAGAAATAAAAGAAAAAGAAATTTTAAAAGAAGTAGAAGTTAAAGTTGAGCAAATTCGTGTTGAAAAGAAAGAGAAAAAGGTTAAATTAGCCATTGAAGAAAAAGCGAATAAAACCAATTTTATTTTGAAAGTTGGTGACCGAGTACGAATGATTGACGGAAAAGCTGTTGGTACAATTGATAGTATCGAAAAAAATAAAGCAACAGTCAATTACGGAATTTTTACTTCGAAAGTAGCTTTGGAAGAACTAGAAATGGTTGAACGAAAAAAATAAGTAAAATGGAATTTCCAAAAGATAAACAAATCATTCTGTTTGATGGAGTTTGCAACTATTGTAACGACACCATAAACAAAATTATTGAAGCAGATACTAAAGATATTTTCCGATTTGTTGCCATTCAATCGCAAACCGGACAAGAAATAATTAAGTACATTGGAATGAATCCAAATATAGATAGTATTGTTTTATACAAACCGGGTTATGCATATTATGTAAAAAGCGAAGCTATTTTTAAAATTGTAAATCAACTAAAAGGATTTACTTTATTGAAGATTTTAAGCATATTTCCAAGCAGTTTAGCTAATTTAGGTTATAACTTTTTTGCCAAAAACAGATACAATTGGTATGGTAAAAAAGACGCTTGTATGATTCCGACTCCAGAAATAAAAGCTAAATTTTTATAAAATAATTACACCAAATAATTTCTATTAAAATAAGGCAATGCGTATATTTGCCTTTTAAAAAACAAATCGATGCAAATTTCATATAACTGGTTAAAACAATTCATCAAACTAGAAACATCAATCGAAGAAACAGCTGCTTTATTAACTGATTTAGGTTTAGAAGTAGAAGGTATTTATCCTTACGAAAGCTTAAAAGGTGGTTTAAAAGGTGTAGTTGTTGGACACGTTATTTCGTGCGAACAACATCCGAATGCTGACAAATTAAGAATTACAAAAGTTGATTTAGGAAATGGTGAAGCACCAGTACAAATTGTATGTGGAGCGCCAAATGTTGCTGCAGGACAAAAAGTTGCTGTAGCTACAATCGGAACGACTTTATATGACGAGAACGGAGAATCTTTCCAAATTAAAAAAGGAAAAATTAGAGGTGAAGAAAGCTTTGGTATGATTTGCGCTGAAGACGAACTTGGTTTAGGTAAATCTCATGACGGAATTATGATTCTTGATGCTGATTTAAAACCTGGAACTCCAGCTGCTGAAGTTTTTGAAATTGCTACAGACGAAGTTTTAGAAATTGGATTAACGCCGAACCGTGCCGATGCTATGAGCCATTTAGGTGTAGCTCGTGATTTACGCGCAGGAATGTTACAAAATAATCCAAATCAACATATTTCTGAATTACTAACGCCATCGGTAACTAAATTTAAAGTCGAAAAAAGAACTTTAAAATACGACATCGAAGTAAACGATAGTAAACAAGTTCCAAGATATGCTGGAGTAACAATTTCTGATATCGAAGTAAAACCATCGCCAGAATGGTTACAAAATCGTTTAAAAGCGATTGGAATTACGCCAAAAAATAATATTGTTGATGCTACTAATTATGTGTTACATGATTTAGGACAACCTTTACACGCTTTTGATTCGGCCAGAATTAAAGGAAATAAAATTTACGTTAAAAATCTACCAGCAGGAACTAAATTTGAAACATTAGACGGTGTTGTTCGTGAATTACACGAAGAAGATATTGTTATTTGTGACGATAAAGGTGCTTTAGCTTTAGCTGGGGTTTTAGGCGGAAGTTATTCTGGTGTTTCTGCAACAACAACTTCTATTTTCTTAGAAAGTGCTTATTTCAATCCGGTTTCGATTCGTAAAACAGCAAAAAGACACGGAATCAGTACCGATGCATCTTTCCGTTTTGAAAGAGGAATCGACCCAAACATTACAGAATATGCATTAAAACATGCAGCTTTGTTAATTATGGAAATTGCAGGTGGTGAAATTACTTCTGATATTATTGATATTTACAACAAAAAAGTAGAAGATTTCAATGTTTTCTTAAACTTTAATAACGTTAATCGTATTTTAGGTGAAGAAATATCTAAAGAAACAATCAAGAAGATTTTAGTTTCATTAGACATCAAAGTTAATAGTATTTCTGATTTAGGATTGGGTTTAACCGTTCCTTCATATCGTGTTGATGTACAACGAGAAATTGATGTAATTGAAGAAATTTTACGTGTTTATGGTTTTAATAACATCAAGACAGGTTCAAAATTAAATGCAACTATTTCTAACAGTTCAAAAACAGAAGATTATAAAGTACAAAACATTGTTGCCAATCAATTAGTAAGTCAAGGTTTTAATGAAATTATGGCAAATTCATTAACCACACCTACCTACTCTACTTTGGTAAACGAATTAAATGAAAACAATCAAGTAAAGATTTTAAATCCGTTAAGTAACGATTTATCAATCATGAGACAATCATTATTATTTGGAGGTTTAGAATCGATTGCATTTAATATTAATAGAAAAAATACAGACTTAAAATATTTTGAATTCGGAAAAACTTATGCTAAATCATTAGTCGGTTACGAAGAATTTAAACATATGGGATTATTTGCAACTGGGAATATAACGCAAGTAAGCTGGAATACCAAAGCAAATGCAATGGATTTCTTTACATTTAAAGGATATATCGAAGCTGTTTTAGAACGATTAGGAATAAATAAAACAAATCCAAAACCAACAGAAAGCGACATTTTTGCAGAAGGAATGGCATATTATATTGGAGATAGAAAAATCTTAGATTTTGGATTGGTTAAAAAAGCAATCACCAAACATTTTGATATTAAGCAAGACGTATTCTTTGCCGATTTTAAATGGGATAATGTATTGACACTAATCTCTGCAAAAATCAAATTCGCTGAGATAAATAAATTTCCGGTAGTAAAACGTGATTTAGCGCTTTTAATCAATTCGGATGTAGCTTTTAATCAAATCTATCAAACCGTAAAATTAGTTGACAAAAACATCATTACAGACATTTCGTTATTTGATGTTTATGAAGGGGACAAACTTCCAGAAGGAAAAAAATCATACGCAATTAGTATTAAACTTCAAGATGCCAACAAAACTTTAACCGATACTCAAATTGAGAAAATCATGTCTAAAGTTCAATCGCAATTAGCAACAGAAGTTGGTGCAGAATTAAGATAATAACAATAAAAGTCAGCCTTTGAAGCTGACTTTTGTTTTTTAAATTGAATATCATTTCATAAAAAAATTTAAAAATAAAGTTTTAAAAAATATAAATTATGTTCAATGTTAGAAAATCAATTATGCTTAATAATCGATAACTAAATCGTTTGCTTCTTCAAAAATGATTTTTTTTCTTTCGGAATCAAATTTGAAATGATCCATCAAAACAGGATTTGAAACAATATCTTTAATCAGAATACAATTTTTTTTAAGTAAAATATTTCTTTCCTCAATCGTCAAATTTGTCAAACAAGTTACAGGATAAAATTTATAATCATCAACCAATTGCTTGATATTTAGCTTTTCTGGATAATCCCAAGAAATCAATTGAATTCCGTATTTCTCTGCAAATGCAATACTGTCAGTAGTCATGTAAGCATTTGTTACCATATAACCTTCTGTCGGATTCAACTCTTTTCCAAAATATTCAAATTTTAAATTTTTCAAATCGTTAAATCGAGATAAAAAATACATCGGTGTAGTTACACTAATTTTGGCATCTACATCGTTTCGAAATTTACATTCGCATAAAACCAAACGTTCGTCCTTTGAGGCAACAACATCGATTTCATGTTTTACAGCTTCTCCTTGCAAATTTTGACCAGAAACAGCATGAAAACCTTGCGCTTGAAATAATTTTGTAACCCATTTTTCAAAATAATAACCTTCTGGTCCAAGATCTCGAAGTGCTTTTTTCAAACTATATCTCGCAGCATAAGAATGTTTTAAACTTCGTAATAATTCAAATGCTTTTTCATAAAGCATTCCGGTTGGAATTCCATCATAAAGAATTTTATTAATTTCTTCCATTACCGTTTCTATTTGTTCCTCGCTAGCACCAGATTTTTGAAGTGAACCTTTCAAACTTGATTCATCATAAGGTAAAAGTTCTCCAGATAATTTTTTCA
The DNA here is from genome assembly GCF_013389595.1 of Flavobacterium sp. I3-2. NCBI lineage: Bacteria > Pseudomonadati > Bacteroidota > Flavobacteriia > Flavobacteriales > Flavobacteriaceae > Flavobacterium > Flavobacterium sp. I3-2. Next base: position 2,490,438 of record NZ_CP058306.1, on the reverse strand, counting down.
CATACAACATAACAAGCCGAATTAAATATTTGATTTATTTGCTAAACGTTCACTTACATACTCAACATTAGTTTTACCATGTGCTTTTGGTTTTCCATTTTCATCTAAATTGACCATCGTAATTTTATCAACCGTAATAATAGTTTCATGCGTCATTTTATTACGAACTTCACATTTCAAAATCAAAGATGAATTCCCAAATTTGACAACTTCCAATCCAATTTCAACAATATCACCTTGAACAGCAGAACTCATAAAATTGATTTCAGACATAAACTTAGTAACCACATGCGAGTTTTCTAATTGAATGATACTATACAATGCAGCTTCTTCATCAATCCAAGCAAGTAATTTACCTCCAAACAATGTTCTATTAGGATTTAAATCTTCGGGTTTAACCCATTTTCGTGTATGAAATTTCATAGTTTTATTTTTTATTTACAATTTAAAACTATTTTGTTAATTTTTACTTTCTTTTTTGATTTTCTTAAATCGATTTTATCAATTATATTTGATCTATATTTTATTTTATAAACCATGAAAATCGAAGAAAAATTAGCCGCAAGAAGTGGAAATGTTTGTGAATTATGTGAAGCATCAACAACATTAAATGTTTATGATGTTCCGCCAACTGCAAGTAATTTACCAAATCGTGAAATATATATTTGCGATACTTGTTTAAATCAAATTGAAAAAAAAGAAGAATTAAATAGTTCACATTGGTCGTGTTTATCAACATCAATGTGGAGCGAAGTCCCTGCAGTACAAGTAGTAAGTTGGAGAATGCTAAATCGTTTCAGAAATGAAAGTTGGGCTGCTGACAATATAGAAATGATGTATCTTGATGACGAAACTTTAGAATGGGCAAAAGCAACTGGTGATCATGAAGGTGATGGTTCGATTGATTTACATAAAGATTGTAACGGTAATATTTTAATTGGTGGTGACACAGTTACTTTGATTAAAGATTTAGATGTAAAAGGTTCTACAATCAATGCAAAAATTGGGACAGCTGTACGCAATATTCGATTAGTTCACGATAATACAGATCAAATTGAAGGAAAAATCGACGGCCAACAAATTGTGATTCTTACAAAGTATGTTAAAAAACAATCTTAAACAGATTAATAATCAACATTTTAAAGACTTAACCGAACGTTAGGTCTTTTTTTTGGCATAACCTTTGGTTACTTTTCTATAAAAGAACAACATTTAAAAGATTTTTACTATGAAAAGTTTCATTACAATCGCATTTTTAGCAATAGCAACAATTGCAAATGCGCAGCCAGGTCGTCACAAAGAAGAAAGAAGAGATTATAACAGAAATTCAAATAACGGTTATCAACATTCAAAGCACAAAAAAAACGATTACAAAAAAGGTAGAAAATACGATAAAAAACATAATCATAGAGATTGCGATTATCGAGTTGAACGAGAATTAAGCCGTTATGATTTTTTAAACCTTTCTAGAGATCAAAGATCAAGATTGCAAGTTTCTCTAAATTTCATGATTACAAACGATTACAATCAAAGAGAATACGAAAGAAGATTAAGATCAGATTTATATCATATCTTGAATAGAAATCAATATAGAAACTGGGAAAATAGAGCTTATAACAATTCTGGAAATACTTTTATTTTCAATTTCAATAGCTAATAATACAAACTAAAGTTTGAATTTTGTACAGAAATATCTAGATACAAAATTCAAACTTTTTTATTTTTGATGTCATTTAACTGTATAAAGTTGCAAAAATTAACTTAGCAGAAATTCTAATTTCAATTTCTAATTTTTCAGAATTTTCAATCAGTAAACAATCATTAGATATTAGTTTTTGTTCGATTTGATTAATATAAACAACTGTTTCACTAAGTGCAAAAAGAATAATCCAATCAGCATTAACAACTTTACTTCCTTGAAAAACGATCAAATCATGCTCTTGAATTCGATTAGAAATCATCAAATTAAAATCGTTACCTAAAGAATTAGAAATGATTTTTTCGTTTGAATGAAATTCGAAAATTTCGAGTTTCCCATATTCTTCAATACGATTGTTTCTTAAGATTTGTAACGAATTATCAAGCATTACCAAATATCTGAAATAGCCTTGAAACTGTGTAAAATTTGAAGGAATCTTTTCGATGGTTGCAGAACTAATTCGAAAATCAAAATTTCGGTTTACGTATTGAGAATCTTTTGGATAAATAAAATATTCGTAAGTCAAACCGCCATCCCATTGATTTGGTTGAATTTTTTGTTTCGAGATTTTAAGCATCTTTTATTTCATTTCGATTGGAGGAAATGACCATTTTTTTACAACAGCCAAAATGCGGATCACAATAACGGTTGCAGCTGTAAGTAAGTAAATTAAATCATCATTTAAGTTTAAATAGCGAAGTCCAAAAAAAACAAAACCTCCAACAATACAAGCTGTTGCATAAATTTCTTTACGAAAAATCACAGGGATTTCGTTACATAAAATATCGCGTAAAACACCTCCAAAACAAGCCGTTATAGTTCCTAACGAAATACAGATGAATGGATGTAAATTAATTTCGACACCTTTTTCCAATCCAACAAGCGTAAAAAGACCGATTCCGATTGTATCAAACAAAAATAAAGACGTTCTGAAAATACGTAATCGCTGTCTAAAAATTGTTGCCAAAATAGAACTACCTACAATTATATAAAAAGTATTTAAATTTAGTAACCAAGAAACTGGTGTATTACCAATTAAAACATCTCGTAAAGTTCCACCACCAATCGATGTTACTAAAGCAATAGTTAATACACCAAAAAAATCTAAACGTTTTTCAATCGCTGCTAATGTTCCAGAAACTGCAAACGCTACGATTCCCAAGAAGTTTAATATATCAATAAAGTTAAATATCATTGTAAAATTGAATTGCAAAGTGATAAAGATAAATCAAATGTTTGAAAATTAGAATTACTAATCTATAAATTCATTTTAGAATTAAAGTTTATTTAAATTTGCATTCTAAAATAAGTGAAAACCTAAAATGAAACAAATTTCAAGCATCCAAAATCCGATTATAAAGAATCTGGTTCAACTACAAGAAAAATCAAAAGTTCGTAAAAACACAGGAACTTTTATAATTGAAGGTCGTCGTGAAGTTTCATTAGCTTTGATAGGTAATTTTAAAATTCAAACGGTTTTATTCTGTTCAGATTATATTTCAGAACATGAAATCGTAACACTAATAAAAGATTCACAAACAATTTCACTTATTGAAATTACTAAAGAAGTTTATCAAAAATTAGCTTACAGAGATACCACTGAAGGTTTAATAGCGGTTGCAGAAAATAAATCAAATCAATTAAGCAATTTAAATCTTAGAGAAAATCCATTGATATTAATTGCAGAATCTCCAGAAAAACCTGGAAATATAGGTGCTTTGTTACGAACTGCCGATGCTGCAAATATTGATGCAGTAATCATTGCAAATCCAAAAAGTGATTTATATAATCCAAATGTAATTCGGTCAAGTGTTGGATGTGTTTTTACGAATCAAATCGCAATGGCAAGTTCAGACGAAGTAATTGCTTTTTTGAAAACTAAAAAAATTGACATTTATAGTGCTATTTTACAAGAAGCACAACCCTATTATACTCAAAATTTCAAACAAGCTAGTGCTATAGTTGTTGGAACTGAAGCTACTGGATTGAGTGAAATTTGGAGAAATGAATCTAAACAAAACATTATTATACCGATGGAGGGCGCCATAGATTCAATGAATGTTTCGGTTGCTGCAGCAATTTTGCTATTTGAAGCTAAAAGACAACGCGATTATTCCAAGTAAAGTTTGATTTTTAAAGATAAAAATATAAATTTGAGAATCGATTTTTTTTAATACTTTGAAATTAACTTTAAACATAAACTAAACTATAAATATGAAAAATAATTCTATTACATTAAAGTCAGGGAGTTTTATAAGAAAAAATTGGGGTAAAATAGCACTTACTGCTTTTATTTTTGGGAGCTCATTAAATACAAATGCGCAAGTTATTCATAAAGAAGAACGTTTTCTTAGTGATTACAGATGGAAATTAGGATTATCAATGAATAGTGTTAATGTCAATTTCGATAAAAGTGATCCATTAAAAACTTCAGATTTTAGTACAATGGCAATTCCATCAAAAGTTACTTTAGGATATGAGTTTGTAAATAATTTATCAGTTGAGGCTGCTTTTTCTTTTAATAAATTAAAACCAGGAAGTTTCACTAATGGAGTTCCTTTATATTCACATAAAGATATTTATACATTTAGTGGATCTCTTTTGTATAGTCTAGGTGGTTTATTTAATATTCCTGTTGTAGATCCATATGTAAAAGCTGGAATTGGTTATTTAAGTTTTGGAGAGCGTAACTATACTACAGGAGATTTTGGTGGAGGAATTAACTTCTGGATAGCAGATTTTGGATTTATGCAAGATTATAGATATCCAGCAGAAGCATGGTATAAACGTTTAGGAATTAATATAGAAGCTATGGCAAAGAAAAATATTACGAATAGTAAAGCCCTTGGATCTCATGTTCAATTTTCTGCAGGTGTTTTTTATGCTTTCTAAAAAGTAACTCTCATAGATTAAAAGCAAAGTTTAAAAGCTTTGCTTTTTTGATTTTTGTATTGCCAACCTACTAATAAAATACTATATTTAATACTTCAACCAAAAAGGATTATGACAGAATTAGAAATAGAACAAGAAAATAAAGCTATAGCTCGAGAATATAAAGAATTATTGAGCATAAGTTATCAAACACTTAACGACGACGAAAAAAAACTGATTCGAAAAGCGTTTGACGTCGCTGTTGATGCGCATAAAAATCAGCGCAGAAAATCGGGTGAAGCTTATATATTTCATCCAATTGCTGTTGCAAAGATTGTAGCTTCAGAAATTGGATTAGGTCCGACTTCTATTGCTGCTGCATTGATGCATGACGTAGTTGAAGATACTGATATTACAGTTCAGGATATTGAAAAGATGTTTAATCCAAAGATTGCTAAAATCGTAGAAGGATTAACAAAAATATCGAAATTAGAACCAGACCCTGAAGTTTCCATGCAAGCTGAAAATTATCGTAAAATGTTACTTACATTAAACGATGATGTTCGCGTTATTTTAATTAAAATTGCCGACCGCTTGCATAATATGCAAACTATGGAAAGCATGGCAGCTTATAAGCAAGCCAAAATTGCGTCAGAAACTTTATACATTTATGCGCCTTTAGCGCATCGTTTAGGATTATTTAATATTAAAACACAGCTTGAAGATTTAGGTTTAAAATATACCGAACCTGAAGTTTACAACGAAATAGTTAGTAAAATCAAAGAAACTAAACAAGAGCAAGAAGCTTATATTGAATCGATTACAAGTGTTTTAAAAGAATCTTTGACAAAAGAAGGTGTCGAATTTACAATTAAAGGCCGTCCCAAATCTATCTTTTCAATCCGTAAGAAAATGAAAGTTCAAAATGTGAGTTTTGAAGAGGTGTATGATAAATTTGCAATCCGAATTATTTACCATTCTTCACTTCATGATGAAAAATTCATTGCTTGGAAAATATATTCAATTGTAACAGATTTTTACCGTCCAAGTCCGAGTCGTCTTAGAGATTGGATTTCTTCTCCAAAATCAACAGGATACGAAGCCTTACACATTACTGTAATGGGACCAAGAGGACGTTGGGTTGAAGTTCAAATTCGAAGTGAACGAATGGACGAAATTGCAGAAAAAGGTTATGCTGCTCATTACAAATACAAACAAGGTGTTACGGAAGAAAACAGTTTGGACATTTGGTTAAACCAACTAAAAGAAACACTTGAAAATCAAGATGCTAATGCTATTGATTTCGTTGAAGACTTTAAATTGAATTTATATTCAAAAGAGATATATATTTTTACTCCAAAAGGAGAAATCAAATCATTACCTAAAGGTGCTACAACTTTAGACTTTGCATTTAGTATTCACTCTGAAGTTGGAATTCATACACGAGGTACAAAAGTAAACGGAAAATTGGTTCCATTAAATCATGTTTTAAACAGTGGAGACCAAGTTGAAATTATTACATCTCAAAATCAAAAACCAAGTATTCATTGGCTTGAATTTGTAACTACTGCTCGCGCTAAGAACAAAATCAAAAATGTTCTGAACGAGAATATGAAAAAAATTGGTGAAGATGGCAAAGAGTTATTGATGCGAAAAATGCGCCATCTAAAAATCAATTTGGATGAAAAAACAATTAATGAACTTGCAAGTTTCTTTAAATTAAAAACAAGTTTAGATTTATTTTATCGCATAGGAATTGGTGCCATTGACAATCAACAATTAAAAGAATTTGCAAATCAGAAAAACAGTAATGCGTTCTTCAACTTCTTTAAGAAAACAATCAAAAAGGGCGAAAATGTTGAAGTAATATCACCGTTTTCAAACTTAGATTTATTGGTTTTTGGTAAAGACGAAGATAAATTAGATTATAAATTATCAACGTGCTGTAATCCAATTCCAGGTGATGACGTTTTTGGATTTATTACGATTAACGAAGGAATTAAAGTACATAAAAAAGATTGTCCGAATGCCATAAGCATGCAATCAAATTACGCTTATCGAATCATTCAAGCCAAATGGATAGATTCGTCTGCACAAGAATTCAATGCAACTTTAAAAATTCGTGGTATTGACAGTATGGGATTAACCAACGAACTTACCAAAGTGATTTCTAACAACATGGCTGTCAACATTCGTAGTATTTCGTTGAGTTCAGACGCTGGTATTTTTAATGGAGAAATTACAGTAATTGTCAATAATATTTCAACTTTAAATAAATTGATTGATAATATTCAAAAAATAGATGGCATCGAAAAAGTATCGCGAGTAAACTCAAAATAACATAAGTTTTTATTAATAAAATTTTACTCTCAAAAAATAACACATATATTTGCAATTGATTAAGGAAGCATTCCATGGAAATAAACAAAAATCAAGATATTGTTAAAAACGTTTTTACGAAATATTTAGAAGATAAAGGGCACAGAAAAACTCCTGAACGCTACGCTATTCTTCAAGAAATATACGAAAACGAAGAACATTTTGATATAGAATCTCTTTATATTAAAATGAAAAATAAAAACTATCGCGTAAGTAGAGCGACACTTTATAACACGATAGAATTGTTATTGGAATGTGGCTTAGTTCGACGTCATCAATTTGGTCAAAATCAATCACATTACGAAAAATCGTATTTTGACAAGCAACACGACCACGTAATCATGACAGATACAGGTGAAGTTGTAGAATTTTGTGACCCAAGAATTCAGACTATAAAAAAGACAATTGAAGAAATCTTCAATATCGATATCCATAATCATTCGTTATATTTTTATGGAACAAAGAAAAAAGACAACACAACAGAAAATTAACACAATCTAACATACTAAACCATGACAGTAGATTTACTACTTGGCCTTCAATGGGGAGACGAAGGAAAAGGAAAAATTGTAGACGTTCTTACATCTAAATACGACATTATTGCTCGTTTTCAAGGTGGACCAAATGCAGGACATACATTAGAGTTCGACGGAATTAAACACGTTTTAAGAACGATTCCATCTGGAATTTTCCATAAAAATTCAATTAACATTATCGGAAACGGTGTGGTTATCGACCCTGTTGTTTTCCAAAAAGAAATTGAAGGACTTGAGAAATTTAACATCGACATTCAATCGCGTTTATTCATTTCAAGAAAAGCACATTTAATTTTACCAACACACCGTTTATTAGATGCAGCATCTGAAACTGCAAAAGGAAAAGCGAAAATTGGTTCTACACTTAAAGGTATTGGTCCAACATATATGGACAAAACTGGAAGAAATGGTTTACGTGTAGGTGATATTGAATTAGCTGATTTTAAAGAAAGATATCAAGCTTTAGCTGAAAAACATATTGAAATGATTGACTTTTATAAAGTTGATTTACAATATAACTTAGCTGAAATGGAAGCTGAATTTTTTGCTGCAATTGAAGATTTAAAAAAATTAAAATTCATTGATTCTGAAGCTTATTTAAATCAAGCATTAAAAGATGGAAAATCTATCTTAGCTGAAGGAGCTCAAGGTTCGTTATTAGATATCGATTTCGGAACATATCCGTTTGTAACATCTTCTAACACTACAGCTGCTGGTGCTTGTACAGGTTTAGGAATTGCTCCTAATAAAGTAAAAGAAGTTTTTGGAATTTTCAAAGCCTACACAACTCGTGTTGGTTCAGGTCCGTTCCCAACAGAATTAACTGACGAAATTGGTCAAACAATGGCTAAAGTTGGTAACGAATTCGGTTCTGTTACAGGACGCGCTCGTCGTTGCGGATGGTTAGATTTAGTTGCTTTAAAATATGCAGTTCAAGTAAACGGAGTTACAGAATTATATATGATGAAAGGTGATGTTTTATCTGGATTTGATACTTTAAAAGTTTGTACAGGTTACGAATATAAAGGTCAAAATATTGAGCATTTACCTTACAACATTGAACCAGAAAACGTAACACCTATTTACGTAGAGAAAAAAGGTTGGAAAGCAGATTTAACAGGTTTAACTTCATATGAAGAATTACCTGCTGAATTAAAAGAATATATTGAGTTTATTGAAAAAGAAGTTGAAGTGCCAATTAAAGTAGTATCAGTTGGACCAGACAGAAAACAAACAATCATAAAATAATACAAAGCCGATTCGAAATTGAATCGGCTTTTTTTATAAATTTAGATTTCTAAAATAAATGGCTATGAATACATCGATATTAGATATTTTAAAACAAATGAATTTACCTATTCGTAGTTTAAATCAAAAACTATTTGAACAACCGTTTCACGATGATTTAAAAGTACATTTAATGCAATTAAATATTACAAATTCTGAAGATTTTATACAAGAAATTTCAGTTGTGAAATCCATCGATAAATTAAAATCATTTGCTTTTACAGATTCGAATCATAACTTTAAATTAGTTCCATTTTCAAAACAAGGAGAAAATGAGTTAGATATTTCATACGAATATTATCAAACAAAAATTGGAACTCTTTTAATAGCTTCTACAAATTTAGGTATTTGTTATGTTGCCTTTGAAACAAAGGAAAAACCAGCGCTACCCTATTTAAAAGAAATTTATAAAAATGCTTATTTCAAAATAGAAAAAAATAAACAACATCAATACGTTCTAGATTTTATAGATGGTAATGAAAGTCAAGAAATTACATTTCATATAAAAGGAACAGATTTTCAAATGAACGTTTGGAACGCATTACTTGACATTCCGAAAGGTAGTTTAACTTCGTATGGTGAAATCGCAAAAAGAATAAATAAACCTAAAGCTTTTAGAGCCGTCGGAACCGCTATTGGAAACAATCCAATTAGTTTACTAATTCCGTGTCATCGTGTAATACAATCTAACGGAAGTTTTGGCGGTTATATGTGGGGATTACCTACAAAGTTTTTATTGATTGGCTGGGAAGGATTACAAAAATAAATTTATGAAAACCTATATTGCTTTACTTCGCGGAATTAATGTGTCTGGAAAAAACATCATAAAAATGGATGCTTTGAAAACATTTTTTTTAAATTTAGAATTTGAAAATGTTCAAACCTATATTCAAAGCGGAAATGTGATTTTTTCTACTAATAAAAATGACTCTCATTTGCAGCTAGCAGATTTAATTTCGGATAAAATTAAAGAAACGTTTGAATTAAATGTTCCAGTTTTAGTTTTAGAAAAGAACGAATTAAAAACTATTCTAAACCAATTACCGTTTACAGATTTTGATGAGAAAAATATGTATTTCACTTTTTTAAATCAAACTTCTAAAATAACGGATTATTCAAAAATCTTAGAAAAAAAATCTGCATCTGAAAAAATACAAATTTCAGATAAAGTTGTTTACTTAGATTGTACCATTGGATACGGAAATACCAAATTATCAAACAATTTTATAGAAAAACAATTAGACGTTTTATGTACTACTCGAAATTTAAAAACTTGTAAGAAGTTGTTGGAACTAGCGAACACAATATAATCTGATAAAAATTGAATTAATGAGATTTCTTAAATAAATTTTGAATTTTATCAGTTAACTGCTTGGGCGGATAAAGATGAAGCAACGAAAATGCAACAACAAACCATCCAGAAATGCTACATAATATATTTGGAATTTCTTTCAACACTTCGCCATCTTCGGTTTGATAACTAATATTTTCTTTAAGATTTGGAATAAATGCTAAAAATATCAAAACAAAACCTAGCAAAAGTCCAATTAAAGAAACGTAAAAATGATTTCTTAGCCAATTATTTATTTTAGAATTTAGACGAATTGGAAGTCCAATCAACGAACATAAAAAAATCGTAATTCCAGAAATCAGAATAGCAAAAATGGGCTGAATAATAAATAATCCGAAATAGTTTTCAAATCCAGAATCACTATCAATTAAAGCAAATATCATATAAATGTAAAAAAGAATTGCAAATGATGAAAACAATTGGATAACTAAAACAATTACGCTAAGAATTTTGTTCATTTTTAGAATAACTTAAAATTTAAGTTCGAAATTAATTTTCATGGCAATTTATTAGAAAAGTCAATAAAATCCAAACCACGTTGAATAATATAATTTATTAAGATTAAAAAAATATTTTATTAAAAAATTTATTATATTTATCTGTCTTTTAATCAAATACAAAAAAATGAGAACAAAAGTTTCGATAGTTTTGATGTTATTAATTTCGAATTTAATGCTTGCTCAAAATAAAAAAATCATTGAAATTTTAAACAAGCAATTACTTTCGGAATACAATAATTATTATGATGAATTTGAAAAAGAATCTTTTAAATTAATTGAGCCTTATAATATTGATACAAAAGGTATTTTAAGTTATAAATTTTCTGAAACACCAAATGATTATAATGGAAAATCGATTACAAAAAGAAGCGTTCCTTTGAACAAGATTATAAAAATAGATAAAGATATGAATCTTGTTTTCTTTACTGAAGGTGGAGATGTTTTAGAAGAGATTGAGGTTTTTGATGAAAACAACAAATTGATTGAAGAACGAATTAACCAGATTACTATTTTTCAAACTTACATTAACAAAGAAAAAAATAACGAACGTTTAAAAAAATCTATATTAAAAGCCTTTAAAAAAGCTGGTTATAAAGTTACAAATGAATATTGGTACGATTAAGAAACTAGAAAACCAACCAAAATATAATTTATATTAATTAAAAAATTTACACATGAAAAACTTATTTTATTTAATGCTTTCATTGTTTGTCCTAACAGGATGTTCAAACGATGATAACGATGTAATCGCAAACGATGTACAATTTACGACTGTCGGAAAAAACAGTTTAAACGGTGGCGAAAATATTCCGCAATCTAATTTTGTGTTTAATAACCAAGCAGATTGGAATAATTTTATTAATCAAGTTGATGCTATAAACAGTTTAAGCGGAACTTTTAATGAAACAAATATTGATTTCAATGCATTTACAGTTATTGCAGTAGTTGAAGAAATTAAAACTTCAGGATCAGAAATTAATATTGTTAATGTAATGGAAAACACCAACAATATTCATATTTCAAGCGAATTGACCATGTACGCTTCTACTGTAATAAGTCAACCGTTTCATATTATTAAAATTCCAAAAACAAACAAACCAATTATTTTTGAATAATTACAAAAAAAGGAAATTTCGAGATGAAATTTCCTTTTTCCATTTAATAAAAATTTATAAATTTTCTAAGTCTTTCAGTAAATTTTTGGAATCATACTCATATTCTTCAGGTAGAGAATCATTATTTATAAAATATTCATAATACAATGGAGGTAATCCTACTTCTTTTCGTCTTGTATCTAAGTTTTTTATGTCTTGAAAATTTTGTCCCGAACCTAAATTTCCTAGTCCATGTAATGTATAAATAGAACCATTATTAATGTCTTTAATTTTATTGGAAAATTCTTCAAAATCAACAAAAAAATCTTTTTCCAAATTTCCAGATTTAATTTCATTTCTTAAATAACTTTTAAAAAATTGCCAATAGATATTAGATTCATCACTATAAACTCCTCTTTGATGCCATAAAATCAACCATGATCTTGGTTCAAATCCATATTTTTGTGTTAAGATCATTAATTCATTAATATTTTCTTCGTCAATTTCATGAGTTAATTCGTCAAAAACTTTTTCATTCTGCCTTATTAATTGATCCTTAGTTATAAGATTCATAATACTTAAATAAGCAGCTGGATTTTTAAGATTCTGAAAATATTCTTTTTCATAGATATTGTAATCCTTCAAAACTACTTTAAACTCATTTAATTTTTTATAATCGCTCAATTTTTCATAAGAATCAATAAAATTATACGGAGCCAATTGGTAAGTAATACTTTTTACTAAAATTTCTTTTGCTTTTTTATTTTTTTTCAATTGAAAAGCAATAGCAGCAGCATTTAAATAATCGTAAGAATTTACAGAATTTGGACTCATTTTTATTGCTTTCAAATAGCAATCTAGTGCTTTTTTGTCGTTATTTATTTTGTGATAATATTCAGCTAAATAAATATTTTTTTGTGCAAAAAATACATTTTGAGAATAATTCTTTTGAATAAAAAACAATAAAACAAGTAATATAAGTTTTTTCATAATTTTCAACATATTCATTTTTAATTAAATATACAGTTTTTAAATTAATCATCTTATAAAACAAAAAAGGAAATTTCGAGATGAAATTTCCTTTTTATTTATTTTTTACTGTAAATGTAATTTAAAATAATCTGCAATTTTAGCATTTAAATGTATGCGATCTTTACCAGAAACGTTGTGTTCGTGTGTTGGATACAAGAAATAATCTACTTGCTTACCAGCTTTGATACAAGCTTCGATAAATTCCATACTGTGTTGCTGAACAACTACCGGATCTTGCGCTCCGTGAATCATTAGCAAACGTCCTTCTAAATTATTTACTTTATCTAATGTACTTGTTAAAGCATAACCTTCTGGATTATCTTGCGGTGTATCCATATAACGTTCGCCGTACATAACTTCATACCATTTCCAATCAATAACAGGTCCTCCTGCTACGCCAACTTTAAAAGTCTCAGGATAATTTAACATTAAAGAAGTTGTCATAAAACCACCAAAAGACCAACCGTAAACTCCAATTTTATCAGCATCTACAAATGATTTCGATTTTAAAAATTCAACACCTTTCATTTGATCTGCCATTTCGTTCTGACCTAAATTACGGTGAATAACCTGAACAAAATCTCGATCTCTCGCATCACTTCCACGATTATCTAAAGTAAACACCACAAAACCTTGTTGTGCCATATAATAATCAAACAACGAAGCACCTCCTAACCATTTATTTTGAACCAATTGAGCATGCGGACCTCCGTAAACATAAACCATAACTGGGTATTTTTTGTTCGGATCAAAATTAGCTGGATAAATAATACGTCCGTTTAAATCTGTTTTTCCGTCGGCTGCTTTGATTTTTACCATTTCCATTGTTGGAAGTTCTGCAACTCCTTGATATGGATTTTTAGAATCAACCAAAGTGGTTTCTTTTTTAGATTTTGCATCTACAATAGCAATCTTATTCGGAGTTTGCGTATTTGAGAATTGATCGTAATAGAACGTGTTGTCTGAATTAAACTTTGCGTTATGAAAACCTGAACCTGTGGTTATTTGTGTAGTTTTACCCGATTTTAAGTCAACATTAAACAACTGACGATCTAATCCATTATTCGTTACTCCAATGTATGAAACTGAATTTCCTTTAGCATCAAAATCTAACAAATCTTTTACAACAACGTTATTGTAACCTAATTTTTTAATTAACTTTCCGTTTGTATCATACAAATACAATTGATTAAATCCATCTTTTTGAGATTGATACAAGAACTGTTTTCCGTTTGGTAAGAAAGTTAATGGATTTTGAGGTTCTACCCATTTCGTCGATTTTTCTTCAAATAAAGTTGCAACTAATTTCCCATTAGCAGCATCATATTTATTCAATTTTAAATGATTTTGATCACGATTTAAAACTCCTATATAAATGTATTTACCAGACGGATCCCAAGTAATTTGAGTTAAATATTGTTCTTTTGGCTCACCTGTTTGAATGGTTACTGTTTTACCCGTATTTACATCGTAAATATTTAAAGTAACCTCTTCACTTTTCATACCTGCCATCGGATATTTTGTATTCTTTACTTCGGCAATACGAGTATCAAATTGAACTAATGGATAATCAGTAACCATGGTTTCATTCTTTCTGTAAAAAGCCAATTGACTATTTACTGGATTCCACCACATGCCTTTATCAATACCAAATTCTTGACGATGTGTATAATCACTTCCGTTTACTATTCCTTCACCATCATTTGTAACCTGAATTACTTTTCCGTTTGCATCAGTAATAAAAATGTTATTACCTTTAAGCCAAGCCATTGCATTTCCTTGTTCAGAAACAACCTGATTCAAAGCACTTCCGTCCATTTTAAAATAAGAAATAACCTTTTTTGAAGGAACATCAAAAGTTATTACATAGTTTGCTTCTGCTCCAGTTGCGTTGAATACTAGAGTGTTCGCATCTTTCCATTGGTAATCATACGGAAAAATTCTGAATTTAAATTGTTCGTCTTTAATTGTATTATTTAAAGCGTCAATCAAATCAGACTTTGAAAGCATTGTAGCTTCTGTCCAATTATTTGAAGCATTTCTACTCAATAAATTTTGATATGTACGATCTAAATATGTTAATGTTTTAGGATCTTTCCATTGCGCTGCAACCAAATTTTCAGGAGCAAATGTTGTATAGCTTCCAGAAGTTGCTTCTTCAATTGTTAAATTGCGTTGAGCAAATGTAAATTGAGCCGCAATTAAGAAGGCAAAAAGTGAAATTTTTTTCATTATTAGTTGAATTTTGGCTAAGGTAAAAATACTAATGTAAAACACAAAATTTGCACTGAAAAAAAGCTGTTACAAATTTTGCAACAGCTTTTTATGAATTTTAATTAATATCTTTTTTTCTCTTTTTAAACAAATATACTAAACTTCCGATTATTGATAATAAAATCAAAATACTTGAAATTAAAGCTATTTTGCTTCCTTTAGAAACAACTTCTGGATCAAACTTAAACTCAATGGTATGTTTTCCTCCAGGAATTAAAAGCGCACGTAAAACATAATCAGCTTCAAACATTTCTGTTTCTTCACCATCGATTGTAATTTTCCAACCTTTAGGATAGTAAATTTCAGAGAAAACAGCTACTCCTTCGTTCGGATTATTACTTTCGTATTTTAAATAATTAGAACGAGAATCTACCAATTTAATCGTCGCTAAGCTGTCAACAGTATATTCTGGTTTTAGAATTCTTGATGTATTACCTGTTTCGATTAAAGCTGTCGTTTTAGTTTTTACTTTTGATAATTCAATCATGATTTCATCAGCAGAAGGAAGCGTTTTTATTTCAGATACGAACCAAGCATTTCCGTTTGCTTCAGGATTTTGTAATGAAATAGGATTTTGATTTTCATCTTGAGAAATTACATATTTCACATTAAACATATTCAAAATCTCATAATTCTGTTTAGTTATCTGATAATCATAAAGCTCTTGAACTTTCTTAGGTTTAGCCGCATGATAACCGCCTAAAGCTTGATGGAAAAATACAGTTCTTCCACTGTTAAAAGGACTTTGCATATCAAAAACTCTAAAGTTTGATTTGTCTTGTAGAATTTTATCATCAACAATAGTTTTCACAAATGGATTTTTAACCTGAGAAGCATTTACGAAGTTTGATTTATTAACATAATTCCAATCAATCATAATTAAATCAATAATCATAACAATTCCAATGATAATTAAAGCTGATTGTTCTGATAACTTTTGCTTGATAAAGAAATATAAAGCTGCTGCAGCTAATGTGATAAAAAATAAGGTTCTGATTAAATCACTTACGTACATCGATTGACGATCTTCAATCAAAGCAGTGACATAACTTGGTCCAATTTCACCATAAACTTGCATGATATAGTCATCATTCGCACCTTGGAAATCTAAAAACAATTTACAAGCAAATAAGAAAACAACAATGGCACCTGAAACAATTCCTGATTTTTTTAAGGCATCTAATTGTTCTTCTTTTGATGACTTAAAGAAACTAGCTAAACCAATAATTGCTAAAGCCGGAATACATAATTCGGCAATTACTTGTATCGAGGTTATTGCTCTAAATTTATTGTACATCGGGAAGTTATCAATCATAAAATCGGTTAACGGGAAATTTTTTCCCCACGATAATAAAATAGATACAATTGCTCCAATTACAAAAATGTATTTGAATTTTCTTTTTTCAGTAAAAAGAGCTAAAATAAATAAGAAAATAACGATTGCTCCAATATAAGCTGGAGCTGCCACAATTGGTTGATCTCCCCAATAAGTCGGAGCTTGTTTGGTAAAACCTTCAACATCAGCAGGAGAAGCTCCTAAAGATGTAATAAAATCTCCAACATTCGAATCTGTTCCAATATCTTCAGCATTACCACCACCTAATAATCTTGGAACAAATAAATTAAATGTTTCAAAAACTCCATAACTATATTCGGTAATATATTCATGAGACATCGCGTTAGCTCTATCTTTTTCAGTACCATCTGGATTAAAAGTTAATTCACTTTTACTTCTTGTACTAAAATCAGAATATTCGGCAGTTGCTAACAAGTTTGTTGCATTTGCACCTATGGCTAAAATACCAGAAACAATGAAAATACCAATTATTTGAACTAACGATTTAAAATCTTTTTGTTTGATGTAAACTACAGTATAATAGATTGCGACAATCAACAAAAGAAGCAATAAATAATAAGTCATCTGAAAGTGATTGGTACTTATTTCAAGTGCAGCGGCAATAGTTGTTAGTATAAACCCTGTCAAATATTTTTTTCTAAATACTAAGAAAACACCAGCCAATACCATCGGCATATAAGCAATTGCATGAGCTTTTGCGTTATGACCTGCTCCAATAATTACGATTAAATAAGTTGAAAAACCAAATGCTAATGCACCAAAGAAAGCTTGTAAAGGCTTAATTCTAAACGAACAAAGTAAAATATAAAAACCAATGAAATAAATAAATAAATAATCTGCTGGACGAGGTAAAAAACGGATTACACTATCTAATGCTTTAATATAATTGTGCGGATATTTTGCTCCCAATTGATACGTTGGCATACCACCAAATGCACTATTATTCCAATATGATTCTTCGTTGTAGGTTTCACGAAATTCAACTTGTTCTTTTGACATGCCGGTATATTGAACAATGTCTGATTGGAAGATTTCTTTACCTGAAAGTACAGGCGAAAAATAAGCTAAAGCAACAATAATAAATCCGATAATTACAAGAACATGCGGAATAAAATTCTTTAAATATTTCATTAATTAGTTTTTAAAAAATGTATGCTAAAATAATAATAAAAGTTTAGTGATTAAATTTTTTCTACATTAAAAAAGCCTTATCCTAAATTTAGAATAAGGCCATCAATTATAGATAAACTTAAAATTATTTTATTTCTTCAAAATCAATATATTCTCCGACTTTTCGTTTCTCACGAGGAATGCCATTTTTAAAATTATCAGATTGATTTGTATTTGAGTTTGTATAAGTATTATCGTACGATTCATTATTTTGATTATAATAATCTTGTGTTCTTTGTTGAAAGTTTTGTTCGGCCTTACTAATCGCTTTTTTGATTAGAATTGGTCCAAAAAATCGAAATGCGAATTTAAAGAAATACCATATCGCAACGATAATGATAAGTGTTTTCAAAAATGCCATGTGATAAATTTTATATTTATTCAAATATACTATTTTAAATGTTTTTTTTAACAATCAAAATCTTAAAAAAAGTATAAAATATTCGAAACCGGTTCTTGAATAGTTTATTCAATTACAAATTTCAAACAAAAAAACTTGATATGATAAATATCATAAATTATAATCCTTTGTTTAAATACATTTGATTAAAATATTTAATACAATGTCTAGCTTAATTCAAAAATACAATGTTCCTGGTCCAAGATACACAAGCTATCCAACTGTTCCGTATTGGGAAGCAGCTTCTTTTTCTTTAGATTTATGGAAAAAAAATTGTAAAAAATGTTTTGATTTAACCAATTTCAAAGAAGGTATTTCTATTTATATCCATTTGCCTTTCTGTGAAAGTTTGTGTACGTTTTGTGGTTGTCATAAACGAATTACAAAACGCCATGAAGTTGAAATACCATATATAGATTTGTTGCTAAAAGAATGGCAATTATATTTAGATTTATTTGAAAACACACCCATTATTAAGGAAATTCATTTAGGTGGAGGTACACCAACTTTTTTTTCTCCAGAAAATTTGGAACAATTAATAACGGGACTTTTTGAAAAATCAATCATTCATAAAGATTGTGAAATGAGTTTTGAGGCTCATCCAAATAATACAACAAAAAAGCATTTAGAAGTTTTATATAACCTTGGTTTTAGAAGATTGAGTTTAGGAGTTCAAGATTATGATCCAATTGTTCAAAAAGTGATAAACAGAAATCAAACTTTCCATTCTGTTGCAAAAGTGACCATTTGGGCAAAAGAAATTGGTTATACATCTATTTCTCATGATATAATTTACGGTTTACCTTTTCAAACTTTAGAATCAATTAAAGATACAGTCGAAAAAACTAAATCTTTAAACCCAGACCGATTAGCTTTTTACAGCTATGCACATGTTCCGTGGATCAAAGGAAATGGACAACGTGGTTTTAATGATGAAGATGTTCCGAAAGATGAATTCAAAAGAGAGCTTTATGAATTAGGAAAAAAATTATTGCTTGAAAATGAATTTATTGAAATTGGCATGGACCACTTTTCTACATCAGAAGATGCTCTTTATCAATCATATATAAACAATGATTTAAACAGAAACTTCATGGGTTATACCTCATCAAAAACAGAAGTTTTGATTGGTTTAGGTGTTTCATCAATTAGTGATTCGTGGAATGCTTTTGCTCAAAACTCAAAAGATTTTAAAGAATATGAAGATTTAATTCATCAAGGAAAAATTCCTGTTGTCAAAGGTCACATTCTTAATAACGAAGATTTAATCATCCGAAAAGTTATTTTAGATTTGATGTGTCAATTTAAAACAAATTTAGGTTTGATTCCACATCATTACTTTGAAGAATTTAAAATTTTAGAAAATTTAGAAGAGTTTATACAAGATGGTTTAGTTGAAATTAAAGATACGGAATTATATATTTTAGAAGAAGGAAAACCATTTATTAGAAATATTTGTATGGTATTCGATTTTAAACTAAAACGAAATAAACCTAATACGCAATTATTTTCAATGACTATTTAATAAAAAAAACGAAAACACTTATAAATAATTTACGATTTGTTCAAATATTGTTTGTTTATTGTTGTACGGAACAAATCGGAGTAAATATTCGTTCTGAAATTTACTCAACTATTTTGACATTTTATTTTTCCTTAAAAAATGTCTGTAAAAAGAAAATCCTTCAATAACGAAGGATTTTCTTTTAGTTTATATTTTTTTAGCTTCATTCCAATAAACATCCATTTCTTCTAATGTCATATTTTCTAAAGACTTTCCATCAAGTTTTGCTTTTTCTTCTAAATACTGAAATCGTTTAATAAATTTAGCATTGGTTTTTTCAAGTGCATTTTCTGGATTAATGTTTACGAAACGTGCATAATTAATCAAAGAAAATAAAACATCTCCAAATTCAGCTTCCATATTTTCATGATTTTTAGCTAAAACCTCATCTTGAAATTCAACCAATTCCTCTTGAACTTTTTCCCAAACTTGATCAGCATTATCCCAATCAAAACCGACTCCTCTAGCCTTTTCTTGAATTCGATTTGCTTTAACCATTCCCGGTAAACTTTTTGGAACTCCGCCTAAAACAGATTTATTACCTTCCTTTAATTTTAGTTTTTCCCAATTTTGTAAAACCTGTTCTTCGGTTTCAACAATTTCATTTCCGTAAATATGTGGATGACGAGCAATTAATTTATCAGAAATTGCATTGGCAACATCAGCCATATCAAAAACTTTTTGTTCGCTACCTATTTTAGCATAAAAAACAATGTGCAACAACACATCACCTAGTTCTTTTTTGACTTCATTCAAATCGTTTTCGATAATTGCATCACCAAGTTCGTAAACTTCTTCGATTGTAAGATTTCTAAGCGATTCTAAAGTTTGCTTTTTATCCCATGGACATTTTTCTCGAAGTTCATCCATAATGTCTAACAAGCGATTAAATGCTTCTAGTTGTTGTTGTCTTGAATTCATAGCTTTATTTTTTTATGTAAAAATAAGAAATCCTGCGCAATTGGCAGGATTTCAATAATTATTTAGAATATACAATTATTCTTCTTCTTTTTTAGCTTTTGGTTTAGCAGCTTTTTTAGCTTTTGGTTTTTCTTCAACAGCAACTTCTTCTACAACTTCAGCTTCATCAAATACTGAACTTGTTTGAACTGGACCATTGAAAACAGCAACCATGTTAGCTTTTTGCATCATATTGTACCAGCTAAAAACTTTTTTAATATCCGAAACATATACTCTGTCTGCATCGTAATCAGGAACGATTTCAGAGAAATAAGCTACTAACTCAGGATCAGTTGCTTTATGTGAAATTGCAGGTCCGTTTGATTCTTTTCTTGCAATTTTTCCGAAGATTTCAAATAATTTAATTTCTCCAGTTTGAGTATATATTGAGATTTCTGATAATAAACTTACGTTACTTCTTAAACCAACTGTTAACTTTTTTCCATCAACTAAAGATTCAGCAATAAATCCTGATCTAGTTTGAATTTTTAATTCGTATAAACCTGGTTTCCCAGAAATAGCTAATACTTTTTCTACGCTCATTTTTCTTCTTTTATTAATACGGTCACAAATATCTTAATTTGAAATTAAAATGCAAATATTATCGACCTTTTTTGTTTATGAATTTCATTTTGTAATCAGGATGAACCTTCCCATCCATGATATTTTGTAATCTTTTAGCATTTAATTTCTTCTTCAATGTAGAAATTTTATCTGTAAATAATATTCCTTGAATATGATCGTATTCATGCTGAATCACACGCGCAGCAAAACCATCGTAAACTTCAGTGAATTTTTCAAAATTTTCATTAAAATATTCAATCGTTATAATTGGCTTACGCATAACATCCTCTCTCACATTCGGAATACTTAAACAACCTTCATTAAACGCCCATTCTTCTCCTTCTTCTTTCGTGATTTTGGCATTGATAAATGTTTTTCTAAGTGTTTTTAGAACATTTCTCTCTGCTTCAGATAAATCCTCATCTTCTCCAAATGGACTACAATCAATAACAAACAAACGGATTGCTAAACCAATTTGCGGTGCTGCTAAACCAACTCCTGAAGCATTTTCCATCGTTTGGAACATATTTTCAATAAGTTCTTGTAAATTTGGATAATCTTTTGCGATTTCTATTCCTTCTTTACGTAATACGGGATCGCCGTATCCAACTATAGGTAATATCATTTCGATTTAGTTTAAATTAAAACATCTAAAAATTTTAGACCGTGCAAAATTAAACATTTTTTATTGGATTGTTATTTGAATATGGATATAGTTTATAAAATATAATTGTTATATATTTCAAAAACGAAATTATATAATTCAAAATACCACTTTTTTAACAAATTTATGTACCAAAAAATAGTAAAAAAAATAAGCGATAATCATTTGTATGATGCTATAAAAATAGCAGTTGCAGGTAGTATTCCATTTATCTTTTTTCACGAACCAGACAATTTTTCAATTGCTTTTGCTATCTCTTTAGGAGCTATTTTAAATGCGCCAACTGACATTCAAAGTAGTTTAAAACATAAAATAAACGGTTTAATACTTGGAAGTTTTTGCATTGCTTTAATTACATTTTTACTAGGAGTAACTAAACCGTATCCTATTCTTTTTTATCCGGTTTTTATTACTATTATCTTTTTTTCGACCATGCTTTCGGTTTACGGTCATCGTGCAAACTTGATGTCATTTGTTTGTTTGTTAACTGTAAGTTTAGCCTTTATCAGAGATTATCAAGGTTGGGATTTGATTAAAAACAGCTTACTATTATTAGCTGGAGGAATTCTATATTTAATTGTTTCGTTGCTCTTTTATTTTTTTAAACCTAAAAGATATATTTTTTTAGAAATTGCTAATTGCATCGAAAAGACTGCCGAATATCTAGATTTAAGAGCTTCGTTATGGAACACAAATAGCAATAAAAACAAAATCATAGAAAAACAACTTGAGATTCAAATCAAATTAAATGAATATCATGAAAGCATACGCGAATTTCTTATCCGAAATAATGCAAATACGAGCAACTCATCCAACAATAGAAAGTTATTAATTTCACTTACATCGTTAATCGAGATTTTAGAAATTGCAACATCAAACTCATTTGATCACGATCGCATTCATAAATTATTCAAAGACGACCCTTCATTAATTAAAGAATATCAAAAATTAGCAGAAGATTTTGCTCTAAGTTTACATGCTTTATCTTACAGCATTAAAGTAAATAATGTATACCACTCACCTGTTTCATTAGGAAATCAAATTAAAGCAATCAAATTACATTTAGATGAATTTCAGAAAAAACAAAATTGGTCTGACGTTCAAGAAGAAATTGTAACATTCAATAACGTTTTACATTATGCAGAACGTCAAGTTGAAAAAATTAAAGGAATTGAACGCGTTTATAAAGGTCGTGTAAATACAGATGAACTTCGTGGAAAATATAAAGATTTAGAAAAATTCTTAACTCCTCAACATTATCGATTTGCAACATTAAAAGAAAATTTAAACTTTTCGTCAACTACGTTTAGACATGCAACCAGACTAACATTAACGCTTTTAATTGGCTTTTTACTTGGCAAAATTTTACCCTTGCAAAACGAATATTGGATATTAATGACCTTAGTTGTAATTATGAAACCTGACTACGGTTTAACTAAAAGTCGTTCGTTAAGCCGTGTAACCGGAACCATTTTAGGTGGAATTATTGCATTTAGTACTTTATATTTTGTTGACAATGTAACTGTATTATTAATTCTGACTTTCGTTGCAATGATTATTGGAAATTGGTTAACCTATTCTGATTACAAAATTGGAGTTATGTTTTTAACCATGTATGTCATTTTTATGTACGGAATTTTAACACCCGATTACAACAACATGCTATTGTTCCGAATTATAGATACCGTAATTGCAGCTATTCTTGCCTTATTAGCAACACAATTAATTTGGCCATCTTGGGAACATTTACACGTTAAAAAATTCTTATCAAAATGTATTGTTGCTAACCGAAAATATGTCGAAGCAATTAAACAATATTATATAGTTAAAGGTGAACCTTCATTAGAATATAAATTAGCACGTAAACATGCGTTTATTGAAGTTGGTAATTTAATGGCTTCTTTTCAACGTATGAATCAAGAACCAAAATCAAAACAAAAAAACAAAGCCGAAGTTTATGAATTAACGGTATTAAATCAAACATTAATTTCAGCAGCTGCATCCGTCGGAATATACATTCAATCACATCAAACAACCGAAGCTTCTCAGGCGTTTGGAGTTGTAATGGATAAAATATTATACAATTTAGATTTAGCAGATAAATTTATTCATCGAAATGCACATTATGATTTGATTTCTGAAAACGAGTTAAAAAAATTTGAAGGTAGTTTTTTACAAATCAAAAAATTAAGACGCGAAGAAATAGAAAATAGTGATTTATCTCCAGAAGAACGCATTCGCAGATTGGAAGAATCTCAATTAATTATTGACCAATTAATTTGGATGATTAATATTTCTGAACAAATTGTAAATACATCTAAAAAATTTCAAAACTAAAAAAGGTCGCTCATGTATTTGAGTGACCTTTTTTGAGATAACAATTTTATGAATATATGTTTCATGTAATTGTTCAGAATTAATAATCTATTTAGCGATTATTTTTAAAATTATTTAAATTTAAAATCAATAAATATGCTTTTTATTAGATTTTAAAAAAGTTTATTTTTTAAATTTCTTTCAAAAAGAAAGGGTTTTAAAACGAAATTTCAATATTATTTATTTCTATTTTGAAACTTCGTTCGCGAATATACAATTTTTTGTTCATAAAATAAAAATTAATTTACACAATTTCATATAAATACAAAATCAAACATTTTCGGTTAAAAGATTTAGTACTAAAAAAAGGTTTATTATTTTTACAATAAAAATGACTTACAAGCCACGTCAATTAGCGTTAATTATATTTGTTTCGATTGTTTTAATTTGCATTCCAATCATCGGTTCGCACGAATTTAAAACAGGCGAATCTATTTTTGATTCCATTTTTTTTCAACGAAGATTTACGGCTTCAATCCTAGTAGTCATTTTTTTTTATTTGAATTATTTTTATTTCATTCCTAAATTTTATTTCACCAAAAAATATTTCATTTACTATTCGATTGTAATTTTATTTTTCATTTTTGTAATAAAAGTTCCAGAATTTATAATACCAGATATCGGAATACGTCCAGAAAATTTTCCAATGCGAAAAAAAGGTTTCAAAGGCGGAAGAAAAAACGATTCGGAATTGGTACGCATTTTAATGGATAGAAATACATATCAATTTATAATTTCGTTTTGTATTTCAATTTTACTTCGTTTAAACATGCAAATGTCAGCGATAAACGATGAAAAATTAAAATCAGAAGTTTCGTATCTTAAAGCACAAATAAATCCGCATTTTCTATTTAATACATTAAACAGCTTATATGCATTATCTTTAGAAAAATCTGATGAAGCACCTGATGCCATTTTAAAACTTTCAAGTATTATGCGTTATGTGGTTACCGAAAGTTCAAATGATTTTGTTTCATTAAATAAAGAAATGAAATACATCGAAGATTATATTGATTTACAAAAACTACGCATGGTTGATTCGACAAATTTTAATTTTATTAAAGAAGGAAATTTCAATCAAAATAAAATCGCTCCTTTGATATTAATTCCGTTTATCGAAAATGCTTTTAAATATGGATTGAATCCTGAGAAAGATTCTTTTATTTCAATTCAAATTCAAATTTTAGAAGGCTCTTTAAACTTAAATGTTTCCAATTCAAAAACAGTTAATAATGTTCACGAAAAAGCTAAAACCGAAACTGGAATTGAAAACACCATTTTAAGACTAAACTATATTTATCCTGAAAAACATAAATTGGTTATTGAAGAAACAGAAGACGTTTATAATTTAAATTTAAAAATAAATTTACAATGATAAAAGCAATTGCCATAGATGATGAACCATTAGCATTGAAAATTTTAGCACATCATTGTGACAAAATTGAAGAAATATCTCTTGAAAAAACGTTCACAAATCAATCTGAAGCTATCGATTTTATAAATAATAATAAAGTTGATTTACTATTCTTAGACATTGAAATGCCACAACAAAACGGCATTGATTTTTATAAAGCATTGGATAAAAAAATAATGGTTATTTTCACAACAGCTTATGACCAGTACGCTTTAGAAGGTTTTAATGTAAGCGCAATTGATTATGTAATGAAACCAATCAGTTTTGACCGTTTTAAAGAAGCCATTGATAAAGTGATAAAAATTAAAAAGCTAATCAATAATAAGGACGAACAACCATTTATTATGATTCGAGCAGATTATAAACTAAACAAAATCTATCTTAAAGATATTCAATACATCGAAGGTCTTGATGATTATATTCAAATCCATATTGACAATCAATCAAAAATTGTAGCCCGAATGTCCATGAAAGCGATACTAGAATTATTACCCTCAAAAGAATTTATTCGGGTACATCGGTCGTTTATCATTCCAATTAAAAGAATAAAAAATATTCAAAACAAACAAATTGAGACAGATAGCGTAACAATTCCTATTGGTGAAACTTATAAAACAGAAACTCTAAAAGCATTAAAATAAATTTAACAATAAATTATAAAGACTTTCTTTGAATTAATTTGGAAATTACAATTTATTATTACTATCTTTGTATAGCTCAAAAAGAAATAAATTTATTTTTGAGTTTTTCATAAGTGTTTTTTTTGGTTATAAAAGCGGAGTCATTTTCATGATTCCGCTTTTTCTTTTATACATTTCGTTCACCGTTAGCATTAGTCAATAAAACGTCAGTCATATAATCGAAAAACGGACGTAATTTTTCAAAGGCTTCAATCACTTTTACATCAAAATTCTTAGCTAAAACTTCTTCATCGCTAAACGATTTGGTAAACAAAAATTGTTTTTTGCGCAACAAATCAATTCTTTCGTGATTTTTATCAAATCCTTTTGGAGCTGTTTTTAAACTTTCGCCTTGCATTTCGCCATAAAAAGCTTTAAAACTAGTTTCATTTAAAATTTGTTCGAGTTCATCATCCAAAGCAATTTCTTGTCTAACACGTAATAAATCTTCTGGATTTGGTCCCCAAAAACCACCACCAACAAATGATTTGTTACCAGGTTCAATTTGCAAATAATAACCGCCTCGATTAAAAGGTTGTAATCTACCAGCGTACATCGAAAAATTTGTTTTGTAAGGAAGCTTATCTTTAGAAAAACGAACGTCTCTATAAATACGATAAACTTTCATAGGTTCTAAAGCATCGTTTTGTGCAAGCAGATTATAAATATTTTTGAAATCAATTAAAATATTTTCTTTACAATCTTCATAACGATGTTTGTTTTCTGCAAACCAAACTCGGTTATTATTTTTTTCGATATCATTCAAAAAATCAAATACTTCTTGTTTCATAGCGTATTATTTAAAATTTGACATTAAAATATTATTTGTGTTTTTACCAATGTTAAGAGCCATTTTCTCCGTCGGAATATCATCAGAACCACCATTAAACGGATCTTCTATTTCTTCGGCAATCAATTCTAACGAAAGTAAAACATAAAAAATTACCATAACTAAAGGTACAATGTAATAACCTGTTGTAAAAACATATCCCATCGGTAAGGTAATTACATAAACAAAGATAAATTTCTTTAAAAACAAAGCATAAGCAAACGGAATAGGCGTATTCTTGATGCGTTCACAACTTCCGGTAACATCAATAAAACCTTCAAGAGAATTTTCTAAAATCAATTTATCTTCAGGTTTTATAATTCCTTCAACAGATAATTCTTGAATGCGTTTTCTTATTTTTCCAACAATAAAAACAGGCGGATGATGCGTTTTTAAATACTCGTCATATTCCGGATGGTCTACTTCATCCAACATATATTTTGTAGATTCGTTGGTTAAATGCGTATGCAGAACTTTTGCAAACATTTTGATTTTATTTGCAAAAAACGAACGATTTTTTTTATCATCTTCAGGTAAAAGTACATCGATTTTTGTAGCAAAATTTCGAGAATCATTTACTAATTTTCCCCAAGATTTTCGACCTTCCCACCAACGGTCATAAGCCGTGTTCGTTCTAAAAACCAATAATAAGGACAAAACAAAACCAATAACTCCATGCAAAACGGACATGTTTTTAAGTGCTGAATTTTGAGTTAATTCTAAATAATCGATTTCTATATAAGCAACAACCCAAGAGAAAAATCCCATCAATAAAACAGTTGGCCAAAGTTTTTGAATGGTATCTGATTTATGGATTCTAAAAACCATATTCAACCAATCTTTTGTATTGTAAACTTTCATAAATTATTTAATTTTTGCTCTTAAACCTAATTCAATAACTTCTAAATTTGATATTTTACCTTGATTAATTTCAAAACGTAACATGGAGCGCATTTGATGAAAACCATGAGTTCCGGCAGCACCAGGATTTAAATGCAAACAATTTAGTTTTTTATCAAATTGTACTTTTAGAATGTGTGAATGTCCGCAAATAAAAATTTGAGGCGGATTTTGTTTAATTTCTTCACGAATTTCAATATTGTATTTATCCGGATAACCGCCAATATGCGTAATCCAAACATCCATTCCTTCACATATAAATCGATTGTTAAGCGGAAATTCTAAGCGAGCTTCTTTATCATCGATATTTCCGTAAACCGCGCGTAAAGGTTTTATCTTTTTTAAAGCATCGGTAACTTTTAAATCTCCAATATCTCCAGCGTGCCAAATCTCATCTGCTTGTTGTGCATAACTAATAATTCGGTCATCAATATAACTGTGCGTATCGGAAAGTAATAAAATTTTCATTATTGTTGTTTTGTATAAAATTCAATTAATTGGTTGATTGCTCGCGAGCAAACCGGACAAAAATCTGTAGCTTCGTTGGTTTTCATTCTGCAATCATGAGAAGGAATATATAATCCATTGCCTTTTAAACCTTCGAAAACTCCTATGCGATATTTCTTTAGATCTTTTGTTTCTGTCGGAATTGGAGTTTGTTTTTGAAGCATATCTTTCCATTTCAAATCAAAACTTGCTAACGAAGTAATGTTTTGTTCCCAAGGTTCAATTTTAGAAGTTCCTGTATTTTCAAAAACATCCGATTCATAAAAATATTCATCGGCTAAACCAGCAAAACTATGACCGAATTCATGAACCACAACTGGGGCAAATTTTTTATGATTTGAAGTAGTCAACGTGTACGCGTTAAAAATTCCGCCACCGCCATAAATATCGGTATTTGCAAGAATGATAATATGTTCGTAATCCGTTCCAGCTAATTGATTATGTAGATTCTTAATTCTTGAAGTCGTTAAATATCGTTCCGAATAAAAAGTTCCGAAATTAGATTGAAGAATCGAATTTTTCCAAACATTTACATGCGGATTACTCACACCACTTTCTTCAGATATCGTTTCAACTGCAATAATATTGAACGCATTTTCATTATCTTTAAAAGCCTTGTGTTTGAATAATTCGGAAACCACATCGTTTGCTTTTGTCAAAAAAAGTGGCATTTCAGCTTCAGTAAAACCTTCTGCTACAATGGCAACACGAATCGGATTTTCGATTTTTGCTTTATGTAAAACTTGCGTTTTAAGTTCTGGAGTTTGTGGTAATTTCTTAATTAAAATATCGTTCGGATTAACTTGATGGCTTAGCAAAACGACTTCGTTTCGATTGCCATCAAAAGTGATAACTTCAACTAAAATTTCAGATTTAGGAAACGGAACTAAAAAGGTATTTTCAAAACTTTTATTTTCAGATTTAGCTTCATCTAAAGTCAACCATTCATGAAATAACGTACTGTAACTTTGCTGATAAATAATTTGATTCGATTTTAAATCTTTAACTCGAATTTGACCATTACCTTGCAAGAGCAATTTATCTAAATTTACTTTTCTACCGTTCCATTTGTTGTATGCAATCAATTCATCCAAAAAAGCATATTGTTGTTTATTATTTCCTGCAAAAATATAATCTAAACGTAGCGTCTTATCTTCAAAATAGGTATCAAAATTTTGCGCATTTACAATTATCACGAAGAATAAAAAATAGAAATAGATGATTTTTTTCATGTTAATTTGCTCTGAATAGGTATAAAGTATCACGCTAAATTAAACTATATTTGTCAATTGAAAAATAAGATTACAAAAATTGAGATATTTTATAGAATTCGCATATAAAGGCACAAATTATCACGGTTGGCAAATGCAACCCGATGCAATTTCTGTGCAAGAAGTTTTAACCAAAGCTACAAACATCATTTTAAAAGATTCGTTTGAATTGGTCGGAGCTGGCAGAACCGATGCTGGAGTTCACGCTGCACAAATGTATGCACATTTTGATACCGAAACAGTTTTTGATCCTCAGGAAATCGTTCGCAAATTGAACTCCTTTTTACCTGAAGACATCGCAGTTTTTTCGATATTTGAAGTTAAAGATGAAGCACATACACGTTTTGATGCAACAGCAAGAACTTATGAATATCACATCCATCTTAAAAAAAATGTTTTTTCTAAAGATTTGAGTTGGTATCATTATAGAAAATTAAACATCGATAAAATGAACGAAGCTGCGAAAATCCTTTTAGAATATGAAGATTTTGAATGCTTTTCAAAAACACATACCGATGTTTTTACGTTTAATTGTACACTAACCGAAGCTTTTTGGCAATTAAAAGACGATAATTTAATTTTTACAATTTCGGCCAATCGTTTTCTACGAAACATGGTTCGAGCAATTGTCGGGACTTTAATTAATATTGGATTAGAAAAAATTAAAGTTGAAGAAATGCGTAACATCATTGAAAGCAAAAATCGTGGAAAAGCAGGATTTTCTGTACCTGCACACGGCTTATATTTAACAAAAGTGACCTATCCTTATATATAATGGCAAAATTTAAAAGCACAACTTTAAAAAAAGTATTACAATACGCAAAACCATACAAATCTAAATTGTATTGGGTAGTTGTTAGTTTAATAACTTTATCGGTGTTTGCAGCGGTTCGTCCGTATATGATTGAAGTGGTTGTTGACAAATACATTTCGAAACACGACCAAACTGGATTGCTTTTATTTGTGAGTTTAATGGGAATTGTTCTGTTGTTAGAAATTATTTCACAATATGCTTTTACATATATTTCTAGTTGGTTAGGACAAAATATTATTAAAGATATCCGCCAAGAATTGTTTCATAAAATGTTGCGTTTTCGATTGAAATATTTCGATAATGAACCCGTTGGAAAATTGGTAACCAGAAATGTTTCCGATATCGAATCCATAGCGAGTATTTTTAGTCAAGGTTTATTTATGATTGTGGGCGACGTTTTAAAAATGTTAGTCGTTTTAATCATCATGATTTACATGAACTGGCAAATGAGTATTATCGTGATTTTTGCGATGCCAATTTTGGTTTACGCAACTCGAATCTTCCAAAAACACATGAAAACGGCATTTGAAGAAGTTCGAGCGCAAATCGCTAATCTAAATACATTTGTTCAAGAACGTGTAACTGGAATGAAAATCGTACAATTGTTTAACCGCGAAGAAATTGAATATAAAAAATTCGAAGCCATCAATAAAAAACATAACGATGCTTGGCAAAAAAACATTTTGTATAACTCCATCTTCTTCCCTATTGCCGATATTATTTCGCAATTAACTTTAGGTTTTGTGATTTTATATGCTGGTTTTAGTATTGTTGGTGGTGATAAATTTACTACGGTTGGAGCTTTATTTGGATATATTTCAATGATTCCGTTATTATTTAATCCATTACGACAAATTGCAGATAAATTTAATGTCATGCAAATGGGAATTATTGCAGCCGACCGTGTTTTTGAAATTATGGATGCAACCGATTTAATCCAAGAAGAAGGAAAACAAATAGCGCCTACTTTTAGAGGAAAAATCGATATGAAAGATATTCATTTTAGTTACATCAAAGGAACTGAAGTTTTAAAAGGAATTAATCTTTCTGTCGAAGCAGGAAAAACCATTGCAATTGTTGGTGGTTCGGGAGCAGGAAAATCGACTATTATAAATCTATTGAGTCGTTTTTATGAAATCCAAAAAGGAACCATTTGCATCGATAATCAAAATATAAATGATTTTACATTAAATAGTTTACGTTCGCAAATTGCGGTTGTACTTCAGGATGTATTTTTGTTTAGCGATACCATTTACAACAACATCACACTTAATAATCCGAATATTACGGAAGAAGAAGTTTATGAAGCAGCAAAAATTATCGGCGTTCACGATTTTATTCAAACACTTCCAGAAGGCTATCAATATAATGTAAAAGAACGCGGCGCGATGTTATCATCTGGGCAACGTCAATTAATTGCATTCTTACGTGCTTATGTAAGTAAACCAAGTATTTTAATTTTAGATGAAGCAACTTCATCAATCGATACGTATTCAGAAGAATTGATTCAGAATGCAATTGGTACGTTAACCAAAGATAGAACTTCGATTGTTATCGCACACCGTTTAGCTACGATTGTTAATGCAGACCATATCATTGTTATGGACCAAGGCGAAATTGTAGAACAAGGAACTCACGCTGAATTAATAGAATTTGAAAACGGATATTATAAAGGTTTGTACGAATCACAATATGCCGTAAATTATTAAGTAGATTTCTTTTTCAACTAACAATCTTTTAATAAAACGAATCATAACATTTAAGATTATTAATTAATAGATAAATTATAAAGTTTTTATTGACAATATAATAATCTATTAAATATTTTGATTATTTTAGACAACTCAAAATCATACTGAAAATTTATATATGAAATTCGATATTATTGTATTAGGAAGTGGCCCTGGAGGTTATGTAACTGCAATTAGAGCTTCTCAATTAGGCTTTAAAGTTGCTGTTGTTGAAAAAGAAAATTTAGGTGGAATTTGCTTAAACTGGGGATGTATTCCTACAAAAGCATTATTAAAATCAGCTCAAGTTTTTGATTATTTAAAACACGCTTCTGATTATGGTTTAACAATTTCTGGTGAAGTTGATAAAGATTTTAACGCAGTAATTGCACGTTCTCGTGGAGTTGCTGAAGGAATGAGCAAAGGAGTTCAATTCTTAATGAAAAAAAATAAAATCGAAGTTATCGACGGTTTTGGAAAAGTAAAACCAGGTAAAAAAGTTGATGTAACTAAAGCTGATGGTTCGGTTATCGAATTAGCTGCTGACCATATTATTATTGCAACTGGTGCACGTTCTCGCGAATTACCTAATTTACCTCAAGATGGGAAAAAAGTAATTGGTTACCGCCAAGCAATGACTTTAGCTGAACAACCAAAGAAAATGATTGTGGTTGGTTCTGGAGCTATCGGTGTTGAGTTTGCTCATTTCTATAATTCAATGGGAACAGATGTTACGATTGTTGAGTTTATGCCAAACATCGTTCCGGTTGAAGACGAAGATATCTCTAAACAATTCGAGCGTTCTTTAAAGAAATCTGGAATTAAAATCATGACAAATTCATCTGTTGAAAAAGTTGACACAACTGGTGAAGGCGTTAAAGCTTTCGTTAAAACAGCTAAAGGTGAAGAAATTTTAGAAGCTGATGTTTTATTATCTGCTGTTGGAATTAAATCTAACATCGAAAATATTGGTTTAGAAGAAACAGGAATCGCTACAGATAGAGATAAAATCTTAGTTAACGATTTCTACCAAACAAATATTCCAGGTTATTACGCAATTGGAGATGTTGTTCCTGGACAAGCTTTAGCACACGTTGCTTCTGCTGAAGGAATTTTATGTGTTGAGAAAATCGCTGGTTTACATGTTGAACCTTTAGATTACGGAAACATTCCAGGTTGTACCTATGCAACTCCAGAAATTGCTTCTGTTGGTATGACAGAGAAAAAAGCTAAAGAAGCTGGATATGAAATTAAAGTAGGAAAATTCCCATTCTCTGCATCAGGAAAAGCGAAAGCCGCTGGAACTCCAGACGGATTTGTAAAAGTTATTTTCGATGCTAAATATGGCGAATGGTTAGGTTGCCACATGATTGGTGCTGGTGTTACAGATATGATTGCTGAAGCAGTTGTAGCTCGTAAATTAGAAACTACAGGACACGAAATCTTAAAAGCAGTTCACCCTCACCCTACCATGTCTGAAGCTGTTATGGAAGCAGTTGCAGAAGCTTACGGTGAAGTTATTCACTTATAAGAATCACAAAAATTATAAATATAAATCAGCAGTAATATCTATTATTGCTGATTTTTTTTATTCAATATTTTGTATCTTCCGAACCAACTAAATTCTGTTATGAAAAAAAATATCTATACTTTAATTTTCTTTATTTCATTTGTATTAACAACTTTTTCGCAAACTTTCAATTTGAGAAAAACAGATGCGTTTATTGAATTTATAGAAATTAATGACCGTGCTATTGGTAACGTTTCTATTTATCAAAACGGTAAAGAAATCTACCAACGTAAATTTGGAAATAACGAAATGAATCGTTCTAATGATTCATATCGAATTGCTTCTGTAACTAAATTGATTACAGCTACTTTAATTTTTAAATTAATCGAAGAAGAAAAATTAAGTTTAAATGATTCACTAATAAATTATTTTCCTGAAATCAAACAAAGTAATAAAATTACTATTGAACAAATGTTGAGTCACACCAGTGGTTTGGGAGATGTTAATTTTAGAGGAAAAGACCCATTTTGGCTACAATATCGAGAATATTCAAAAGACGAAATTTTACAAAATATCGTAATCGAAGATTTATTATTTGAACCTGGAACTGATTTATCCTATTCAAATTCAGCCTATTTTTTATTAGGTCAAATTTTAGAAAAAAAGTATAACTTACCTTATTCAGAAATTATTGAACAAAACATAACAAAACCGCTAAATCTAAAAACCTTAAAAGCAGGAACTGCAGAACGTAAAAATGTATATCCATCTTTAAAATATAAAAATGGAAAATGGATTTTAGAAAATGAGAAATTTTATATCAATTCTTTAGGTTTCGGAGATATAACAGCTTCTACAAACGATTTAAATATCTTTATAAATGCTTTGTTTGACGGAAAAATCATAAGTCAAAAATCAGTTGAGATGATGAAACCAAAAGGAAATATATTTTTTGGATTAGGTATGTATGCAACACCTTATTATGAAAATATTTTTTTAGGACATGGTGGAGATAGTTTTGGAAGTCATACATTTCTG
This sequence comes from Flavobacterium sp. I3-2, assembly GCF_013389595.1. Classification (NCBI taxonomy): domain Bacteria; kingdom Pseudomonadati; phylum Bacteroidota; class Flavobacteriia; order Flavobacteriales; family Flavobacteriaceae; genus Flavobacterium; species Flavobacterium sp. I3-2. The sequence goes on along the minus strand of NZ_CP058306.1, from coordinate 2,455,667 downwards.
GGATATAATGAAAAAGATAAAACTTCAATCGCAATAAACATCAACGGTAATAGAAATAGTAAAAGTGATTTTTACGTAGGAATTATAAATAGTTTATACGATGCTAAAATTCCGTATCCAATTTATTTAAATGATGCTATTTTAAATAAATATGTAGGAATTTATGAATGTGAAAATTACCCATTTCCTATTAAAATATTTAATGAAAATGGAGATTTATTTGGAGAAGGTCAAGCTGAAGGGCAAATTTCATTTCCATTACAACCAACTTCAGAAAAAACATTTAAATATCATGTTCAAGTTGAATTTGTGCCTGAAGAAAACAAAATGATTTTTATTGAAAATGATGAAACATACACATTTTATAACAAAAGTAAAAAATAAGTTTTGAAACCAGTACCTTTTATTTTATTCCTTTTTTTACTTTGTTCTTGTAATAATCAAAATGAAGAAGAAAAATATTACCGAGCTGTTTCTTTCGACAAAAAAGATACCGCTTATTTAAAATTATCTGAATTTGACAACCAATTTTATGGAAAACATTTAATTCGATATGCAGATAAAACTTATGATTTAGGAGATGTTTCTGGTGAAATTATTGGAGATACTTTAAAAGGAAGATTCAAATATATTTCTCGAAGAAATTCAAAATTCACAAAACCATTTGCAGTTTTAAAAACTAAAAATGGCTTAAAATTGGGAAACGGAATGGTTTCGTATTATGCACAAATTCCATTCTATGCAAATGGAAGTATTCAATTCCCTGATTCGTTATTCTATTTTACACCTATTAATAAAAATGAAATTTCAAATTCAAATGAAAAATTATATTTTCAAAATTGAAATATTCAGTTATTTAAAAAAAAAAAAAAACGCTCAATTTTTTTTGATATAATATTAACACTTTTATATTCTGCAGAGAATAGTTTTTTATCTAACTTTATAAAAACAAAAAAATGAAATCACTACTAATTTTAGGAAGTTTACTTATTTTAAGTTGTTCAAACATGAACAAAGAGTTAACTCCAAAACCAACTTCTAATCAGGCAGAAAAAATGAATAAAGAAAATATTTATCAATTCAAAGTAAAAGACATTCAAGGAAATGATTTTGATTTAGCTTCCCTAAAAGGAAAAAAAGTAATGATTGTAAACACAGCTTCGGAATGTGGTTTAACACCACAATTTGAACAATTACAAAGTTTATATTCTGAATTCAAAGATCAAAATTTTGTAATAATTGGTTTTCCTTCAAACGATTTTATGGGACAAGATCCTGGTTCTAATCAAGAAATTGCAACATTTTGTCAGAAAAATTATGGTGTAACTTTCCCGATGATGGAAAAAATTGAAGTCAAAGGAAAAAACAAAAATGAAGTTTATAAGTTCTTGACTGAAAAGTCAAAAAATGGTTTGGGAGATTTTGACGTAGAATGGAATTTTCAAAAATTCTTAATCAATGAAAATGGTGAATTGGAACGTGTTTTCGGTCCACGAATTTTGCCAAATGACAATGAAATTAAAAATTGGATAAAAGGAAGTAATTCTTAAAGTAAATATCAGGTTTGTTTGTATCTTTGAGTATCAAATAAAGATCAAATGAAATATCCTGAAATTCCTTTAGCTCAAAGTATTTTACAAATCTGCAAAGCCAAAGGTCTAAAAAATATAATCATATCACCAGGATCGAGAAATGCTCCGTTAACCATCGGATTTTCTATCGATCCTTTTTTTAATTGTTACAGCATTGTCGATGAACGTTGTGCTGCTTTTTTTGCTTTAGGAATTGCTCAACAAAATCACGAACCTGCTGTTTTAGTTTGTACTTCGGGCTCAGCTTTATTAAATTATTATCCAGCAATTGCTGAGGCTTTTTATAGTCAAATTCCTTTAATTGTAATTTCTGCAGATCGCCCAACCAGCAAAATCGATATTGGCGATGGACAAACAATTAGACAACGAAATGTTTTTGAAAACCACTCGTTGTTTAATGCAAATTTAGAAGACCAAGCTTCTTCTAAAAATGATTTGTTGATTCAAGAAGCTATTCAAATTTCATATTCGCAAAAAGGACCTGTTCATATCAATGCACCTTTTGAAGAACCTTTGTATAACACAATTGATGAACCAACTTACGAATCGCATATTGTAAATTACAAACCAGAACGTAAACCAGTAATCGATTTCAATTTATATCGTGAAGTTTTTCAAAATACAAAGAAAAAATTAGTTTTGATAGGCGTTCAAAATCCTGATTTATTAAGTGAAGAAATTATTCAAAAATTAGGAAATGATCCTTCTGTGGTTGTGATGACCGAAATTACTTCAAATGTTCATCATCCCAATTTTGTTTCAAATATCGACACCTTAATTACAACATTTTCTGAAGATGATTATTTAAATTTTCAACCGGAATTATTGATTACAATAGGTGGAATGATAGTGTCTAAACGCATCAAAGCTTTATTAAGAAAATACAAACCAAAAGCACATTGGCATGTTGATGAACTTAGAGCTTATGATACTTTTCAATCTTTGACGAATAAATTAGAATGTCAACCGCAAACTTTTTTTAAAGCGGTTTATGATGATTCAAACTTTGCATCAAGTACATATAATTTTTCGATTCAAAACATTATGAAAAATCGAGCAATTGGTCATGAAAAATATGTAAAAGAAATTCCATATTCAGATTTTATGGTTTTTGATTACATTTGGAAACAATTTCCAGATAACATTCTACTACAAATCAGTAATAGTTCTGCCATTAGATACGCACAATTATTTAGAACTCCAAAAGATATCGATGTGTTTTGTAATCGAGGAACAAGCGGAATTGACGGATCAACCTCAACAGCAATTGGAGCAGCGGTAACTAATAAAAAACCGACTGTTTTGATAACCGGTGATATTAGTTTTCTATATGATAGCAATGCACTTTGGAATAATTACATTCCTGAAAATTTTAAAATCATATTACTAAATAATGGCGGTGGAGGTATCTTTAGAATCCTTCCTGGACATAACGAAACTCCTGTTTTTAATACGTTTTTTGAAACTGAACATTGTTTAACGGCTGAACATTTAGCAAAGATGTATCGTTTTGATTATGAAACAATTTCTAATGAAAATGACTTAAAAACAAAATTAAAATCTTTTTTCGAAAAGAAAAACAAAACTATTTTAGAGATTTTTACTCCAACAAAAATAAATCAAAACATTCTAAAACAATACTTTAACTCTTTTAATTATTAGGTATAGTTTTTGGTTAGAAACTATTTTAAAAAAAAGAAATCATGAAAAAAATAATATTACCTGTCTTAAGCATTATGTTTTTATCAAGTTGTGCAGAGTTACAACAAGCAACAAAACAATTAAATGAAATGCAAGGTCAAACTCAAAATGGAGCAATTGGTCAAACTCAAATAGCAAATGCGTTAAAAGAAGCTTTAGAATTAGGAATTTCAAAACAAGTAGTTAATTTAACTAAGACCAATGGATTTTACAACAATTCTTTAGTTAAAATACCAGTTCCTCAAGAACTTCAAAAAGTTGAAAAAGCTTTGCGAGCAGCTGGTTTAGGTAGTTTAGCAGACGAAGGAATCAAAGCGATGAATAATGCAGCAAGCGTAGCAGTAAAAGAAGCAACTCCAATTTTTGTTGATGCTATCAAAGACATGACCATCACGGATGCAAAAAATATTTTAATGGGTGGAAATAACGCAGCAACTCAATATTTACAAAAATCGACAACAAAATCATTATATGGAAAATTTAATCCAATTATAAAATCTTCATTCAATAAAGTGGGTGCTGATAAAGTTTGGAAAGAAATTATCACAACATACAACACTTTACCGATGGTTCAAAAAGTTAATCCAGATTTAACAGATTACGTTACTAACGAAGCTTTAGACGGTGTTTTCACCATGATCGGAAAAGAAGAAGTTGATATTAGAACAAACATAAATTCAAGATCTACAAATTTGTTAAAATCTGTTTTTGCAATGCAAGATAAAAAATAGCAAAATTTAACATTTAGGTTAAAAATAATTTGTTATTTTTGAAATTACTTGCAGATTTCATATAACTAGGATTAGTTGCAAAGTAAAAGAAAAGGATTGATTTTCATCAATCCTTTTCGATTTCAAGGACAATATTGTTTAATAATATCAAAATTTCAAGTTTTAGAGTTAAATTCTAAAAAAAAGTCAAAATTACAATCCAGCATTTTTTTTAATTTCTGAAATCATTTTTAATGTTAATACATCTGCAAGTTCTTGTGCTTTAGATTCGGAATAAATTCAGATAATTAATTTTTAATTTATTAACCCAATTTCTTAATTCTTTTTTTATTTATAAAAAAAGTTCTTTATTTTTATATAAAAAAAATATGGATAACGATTTAAAACCACGTTTTATTGAATCTCTAAAGAGAAACAATGATCAGATAAGAGCTGATAGAGCAACTGCTATTGGAGAGGATTCTGAATTAATTTATAGAAGAAAAGTAGAGGATTTAGAACTAAAAATTAAACGATTGGAACGTGAACAAGAAGGATTAATTGACATAAGTCCTTTGGATAAAAACAGCTTAACCTTTGCTGATTTTGATTGCGAAACATTTGTACAAAAAGATTTAGAAATTTCATTAACACTTAGGAACCTGTCTATCCAGTTTGAAATTGCAAAAAAAAGATTTGAATATTTATTTGGTAAAAAGTTTTAAAGATGGGAAGTTCAAAATATGATTTTGATGCTCGTTCTGCTCGAGCAAAAAGTGCAGGTTTTAATACAAAATCCGCAAATGAAATTTTTACACAAAATGCAAAAAGAAGAGCTCATGAATCAATGATTCCAAAAGGAGTTAAATATAGAGAAGCATGCGATTCGGAATCGCATCCAAATTCTTTTCCAATTATCTTAGGTTTAGATGTAACTGGAAGCATGGGCCATATTCCACATGAATTAATAAAAGAAGATCTACCTAAACTAATGTCTGGTATTATTGAAGGAGGTGTACCTGATGCCACCCTTTTATTTATAGGAATCGGTGATCATGAATGTGATAATTATCCTTTACAAATTGGTCAATTCGAATCAGGAGACCAAGAATTAGATATGTGGTTAACAAGAAGCTATATTGAATCTGGGGGTGGAGGTAACGCTGGCGAAAGTTATTTACTTGCTTGGTATTTTGCAGCTTTTCATACCAAAACAGATGCATTTGATAAGCGTAATCAAAAAGGAATTTTATTTACAATCGGAGATGAACCTTGCTTAACCAGTTTACCTGCAATTGCGATAAGAGAAATAATGGGAAGTGGCGAAAAAAGTTATACACATAAAGATTTATTAAATGAAGCGAAAAAACGATACGATGTTTATCATATTAATGTTTTGCACTCAAATCAAGCAATAGAAGCTAATATTGAATGGAAAAATCTTTTAGGTGAAAATTGTATTGCCATCGAAAATCATAAGGAAATTCCAAATGTTATCACTAAAATCATTTGCAACAAATTCAAAAATATCAATCACATTTCAGAACAAAATTTAGGAGATTTAAATAATATCGAAATGTTATAAAATGAAAAAAGCCCAAATTGTAATTGGTTTAGGATTCGGAGATGAAGGAAAAGGAATTACAACAGATTATTTAGCTTCACAAAAAAAAGAAGCAATTGTAATTAGATTTTCAGGTGGTCAACAAGCTGCGCACACCGTGATGATTGAAAACAAAAAACACATTCATTCTAGTTTTTGTAGTGGTGCACTTAGAGGTTTACCTTCATATATTAGCGAATTCTGCACTTTTTATCCGATTTACATGCTTAATGAAAAAGAGGAACTTGAAAAACTTAACGGAAATACTAAAATGTTTATACATCCGTTAGCAAAAGTGACTACACCTTTTGATATTTATTACAATAGAAAAAATAAAAAAAATATTGAGGATGGTACTTGCGGTAAAGGAATTGGAACAACTATGAAACGTAATGAAAGTCCATTTAAACTTTTTGCTACAGATTTAATTGGACCGAAATCAATGTTAATCGAAAAATTAAAAAGCATTTCAAACTATTACGGTTTAGACAATTCTGAAGAAATTAAAGAAGAACTAGAATTTTTTCTTTATGCTATTGAAAAATTAGAATGGAACATAAAAGATTATACTTTTTTATTAAATTATAACCATTTGATTTTTGAAGGTAGTCAAGGAATTTTATTAGATATGGATCATGGAATTTTTCCGAATGTTACGTATTCAAATACAACTTCTAAAAATGCAATAACGATTTGCAATCTATTAAAAATCAAAGATATTGAGATTTTTTATGTTACACGAATATATTCTACAAGACATGGAAACGGTTGGATGAGCAATGAAACAAATCTGACTCTAAAAAACAATCAAGAAGAAACTTGTATTTATAACGATTTTCAGAAAGGATTACGAATAGGAAATTTAGATTATGAATTATTAAATTATGCGTTAATTATTGATGGTGCTTATAATTTATATTCCAAAAAAAATTTAGTTGTAACCTGTTTAGACCAATTGGATATTCCTTTCGATTCAAAAAAAATCAAAATCAACTTTGATTCAATCATAGGTTCATATTCACCTTATTCTAAAGATTTTAAAATATTATTATAATCAAAAAAAGGAAATCTATTTTTAAGATTTCCTTTTTGATTTATTTTAATTACAATCCTGCAATTTCTTTAATTTCTGCAATAACTTTTAAAGCTAATGCATCTGCAAGTTCTTGTGTTTTAGCTTCGGTATAAATACGAATAATTGGTTCTGTGTTCGATTTTCTCAAATGTGCCCAATTTTCAGCAAAATCAATTTTTACACCATCAATTGTAGTAATTTCTTCGTTGGCATATTTCTCAGCCATTTTTTCTAAAATCAAATCAACATCAATAGAAGGCGTTAATTCAATTTTATTTTTGCTCATAAAATATTGTGGATACGAAGCCCTTAATTCAGCAACCGTAAGATCCATATTAGCCAAATGCGTTAAAAATAAAGCAACACCAACTAACGAATCGCGACCGTAATGTGTTTCTGGATAGATAATTCCACCATTCCCTTCACCTCCAATTACAGCATTTGTTGCTTTCATCATTTCTACAACATTTACTTCACCAACTGCCGAAGCTTTATAACTTCCGTTGTGTTTTTCGGTAATGTCACGCAACGCACGAGAAGATGACATGTTTGAAACTGTATTTCCTGGAGTTTTACTTAAAACGTAATCAGCAACTGCAACCAAAGTATATTCTTCACCAAACATTTCACCATCGTTAGAAATAAAAGCTAAACGGTCAACATCCGGGTCAACTACAATTCCAAAATCTGCTTTTTCTTCAACTACCAATTTACAAATATCACCTAAATGTTCTTTTAAAGGTTCCGGATTATGAGGAAAATGTCCGTTTGGTTCGCAATATAATTTCACAACTTCAACGCCCATTTTTTCTAATAAATCAGGAATCACAATTCCACCAGACGAATTTACTCCATCAACAACAACTTTAAATTTCTTAACTTTAACAGCATCAACATCAACTAATTTTAAATTTAAAATTTCGTCAATATGCTTGTCCATATAATTTGTGATTGGAGTAATTGTACCTAAATCATCAACTTCAGAAAAAACAAAAGCTTCAGATTCAGCGATTTCTAAAATCACAGCACCATCGGCACCACTTAAAAATTCACCTTTAGCATTTAATAATTTTAAAGCATTCCATTGTTTTGGATTGTGAGAAGCTGTTAAAATAATTCCACCATCCGCTTTTTCTAACGGAACAGCAATCTCAACTGTTGGCGTAGTTGATAATCCTAAATCAATTACATCAATTCCTAATCCGATTAACGTATTCACAACCAAATTATGAATCATTGGACCAGAAATACGAGCATCTCTACCAATTACAACTTTTAATTTATCTTTTGATATATTATTCTTCAAGAAAGTTCCATATGCCGATGCAAATTTTACTGCATCAACAGGAGTTAAATTATCACCAACAATCCCTCCAATTGTTCCTCTAATTCCTGAAATAGATTTTATTAATGTCATATCTTAAGTGTATATTTTTCAAATTCTTTTACAAATATAAAAATAAGCAATTCAAAAAAACACAGTTTTATTCATTAACTTAGTGAAATGAATTTTTTAGCCCACATTTATTTATCAGGAAACAACGAACGTATTAAAATAGGCAATTTTATGGGAGATGGCGTTCGTGGAAAAGATTACAATAATTTTCATCTAGATATTAAAATAGGAATACTATTACATCGTGAAATAGATACTTTTACTGACAATCATGAAATATTCAGAAAGTCTAAAAGACGCTTTTCAGCTAAATACAATCATTTTTCGGGAATTATTACTGATATGATTTACGACCACTTTTTATCTAAAAACTGGAATCATTATTCGGATGTTGCGCTAAAAGATTTCGCTCATAATTTCTACGAAAGTCTTAGAAAACATTACGATGAGTTAAACGATAAAACCAAATATCTTTTACCTTATATTTCTGAAAGAGATTGGCTTTACAATTATCAGTTTTTAGAAGAGCTACAAATTATTTTAGGTCAAATGGATAAACGTTTTAAATTCGATTCTAACATGAAAGATTCTATCTTTGAACTTCAACAAGATTATGATTTATTTGAAAATGAATTCACACTTTTTTTTAATGAGTTAATCCAATTTTCCGACTTAAAACGAAAAGAATTAGAAAACACATTTTCTGTTTAATTTAATTTTTTTTATCAAAAGATGTCAGATATTTTTGCAGAATGAAAGAGAATACAAAATCAATAAAAAATATGCTTGCAAGAACCTTCAGATATTTTGAAGGCGCTTTATATTTACTCAAATCGGTTTTAACAGACCGACAATTTTTGTATTTATCGTGTGTGATTGTAGGTGTTTCATCAGCTTTAGCTGTAATTGTACTTAAAACATTCGCACACTCAGTTCATAAATTTGCTTCAAATATCGATAGCTATTTAAAACTTCCTTATTTAAATAGTATTTTACCAATAGTCGGAATTCTACTAACTGTTTTTATCATCCGAAAATTTTTAGACGGTTCTATCGAAAAAGGAACAAGCCAAATTATGATTGCGGTTGCAAAAAAATCTGGAATAATGCCACGCAAACAAATGTATGCGCAAATTCTTACAAGTTCCTTAACTGTTGGTATGGGTGGTTCAGCTGGATTAGAATCTCCGATTACCATCACCGGAGCAGCTTTTGGTTCTAACTTTGCTCAAAATTACCGTTTAAATTACAAAGACAGAACGCTATTACTTGCTTGCGGTGTTGCAGCTGGAATTGCAGCTGCATTTAACGCACCTATTGCTGGAGTGCTTTTTGCAATCGAAGTTATTTTAGCAGATATGAGCGTTACAGCTTTCATTCCTATTATGATTTCGTCTGCAACTGGCGCAATCATATCGAATGTTATTCTTAAAGAAGATATTTTACTTTCATTCAAAAATCAATTAAACTTTACGTACGATAATATTTTCTATTACGTTTTATTAGGTGTTTTTACTGGACTTTTTGCCGTTTATCATGCCAGAATGTTCCGTAGAGTGGAACATAAAATGGCAAATGCTAAACTTAAACCTTACCGAAAAGCTTTAGTCGGAGCTTCGATTTTAGGTATTTTAATTTTCTTATTTCCGACTTTATTTGGTGAAGGTTACGACAGTATCAAAGCACTCGCAGATAATAAAGCAGGAAACATTCTAGAAAATTCATTGATCGAAAACTTCAAAAAAAACCAATGGATTGTTTTGCTTTTTGTAACTGCAACGGTTTTAATTAAATCGGTTGCAACTGGTTTAACTTTAGGAAGCGGCGGAAACGGTGGTAACTTCGCTCCTTCTCTATTTGTTGGTTCGTATTTAGGATTTATTTTATCAAAATTTATATCATTAATCGGTCTGAAAGAATTACCAATTAATAATTTTACAATTGTTGGAATGGCTGGAGTTCTAAGTGGTTTATTCCATGCTCCGTTAACAGCGATTTTCTTAATTGCTGAAATTACAGGCGGTTACGGATTATTACTTCCTTTATTAATTGTTTCATCGATTAGTTTTGCGATTTGTAAGCGTTTTGAAAAATATTCGATGGATATTATCGGAATTGCAGATAAAGGAATTGTTTTTACTTCTGACAAAGATAAAAATCTTTTAAACCGAATCGAACTTCAGAATATCATAAAAAACGATGTTGAAACCATTTCTGATTCAGCTAATATTTATGAGGTAAAACGTATTTTTTCAGAAACACATCAAACATTTATTCCGGTATTAAATGCGGATAAAAATATCGTTGGAATCATTTATTTAGATGCTGTTCGGAAATTTATTTTCAGTGGTTTTCAAATTAAATTCACCAATTACAAAGATGTTATTCAGGCTGCTCCTACTTGCTCGATTACAGAAAATACAGGAAATGTAATTAAAGAAATGGATGAAAATAAAAACATTCATATGCTTTTAACTCGAGAAAATAAATATTTAGGTTATGTCGATAAAACAACTATTTTGGAAGTTTATCGTGAAAATCTGAAAAATTTACGAATCGAATAATTTCATAATTCAAAAACATTTACAACTTTTTTAAGTCCCTAAAAATAAGGAAAATTGTATATTTGCGGTTTGACTAATTATATGCAAAATTCTGAAGATAAAATAGAAGTTTATGGCGCTCGCGTTCATAACTTAAAAAATATAGATGTTATAATTCCTCGCGAAAAACTAGTTGTAATTACTGGTCTTTCAGGTTCTGGTAAATCATCCTTAGCTTTCGACACAATTTATGCCGAAGGTCAAAGAAGATATATCGAAACTTTTGCTTCGTATGCACGCCAATTTTTAGGTGGTTTAGAACGTCCGGATGTTGATAAAATCGAAGGCCTTTCTCCTGTAATTGCAATCGAACAAAAAACTACAAGTAAAAATCCTCGTTCAACCGTGGGAACCATTACCGAAGTTTACGATTTTTTACGTTTACTTTATGCCCGTGCTTCTGATGCTTACAGCTACAACACAGGTAAAAAAATGGTTAGCTATTCAGATGAGCAAATCAAAGATTTAATTCTTAAAGATTTTAGTGGAAAACGAATCAATATTTTGGCTCCGGTTGTCAAATCGAGAAAAGGACACTATCGAGAACTTTTTGAACAAATTGCAAAACAAGGATTTGTAAAAGTTCGTGTTGATGGCGAAATTAAAGATTTGGTTTCTGGAATGAAAGCCGACCGTTATAAAACGCACGATATTGAAATTGTTATCGACCGAGTTGCAGTTGACGATTCGGAAGCTACTTTGCAGCGTTTAAACGAAAGTATTAAAACGGCAATGTATCACGGTGATGATATTTTGATGGTTTTAGAAAACGATAGTAACGAAGCTAGATATTTCAGTCGTCATTTGATGTGTCCGGAAACTGGAATTTCTTATCCAAATCCAGAACCAAATAACTTTTCATTCAATTCACCAAAAGGAGCTTGTCCGCATTGTAACGGATTAGGAACGGTGAATGAAATCAATTTAGAAAAAATCATTCCTAACAAATCTGTTTCTATTAAAGCTGGTGGAATTGTTCCGATTGGTGAGCAAAAAAGCTCTTGGATTTTCAATCAACTTGAAATCATTGCATTAAAATTCAATTTTAAATTAACCGAAGCAATTGACAAAATTCCAGCCGAAGCTTTAGATATGATTTTAAACGGAGGAAAAGAAAATTTTTCTGTTGCATCAAAAGTTTTAGGAATTACCAAAGATTATAAAATTGATTTTGAAGGAATTTCAAATTTCATACAAAATCAATACGAAGAAAGTGATTCGGCAACAATAAAACGTTGGGCAAAAGAATTCATGGACGAAAACAATTGTAGTGTTTGTGAAGGAAGCCGTTTACGAAAAGAATCGTTATTTTTTAAAATCAACGAAAAAAATATTGGTGAATTAGCGGCGATGGATATCGACCAACTTTTTCATTGGTTTGCCGATTTAGAAAATCATTTAGATGCCAAACAATTAATAATTGCCAAAGAAGTCGTTAAAGAAATAAGCACACGTTTGTCTTTTTTATTGGATGTTGGTTTGAATTATTTGAGTCTAAGCAGAAGTTCAAAAACACTATCTGGTGGCGAAGCGCAACGTATTCGTTTAGCAACTCAAATCGGTTCGCAATTGGTTGGCGTTTTATATATTTTGGATGAACCTAGTATTGGTTTACATCAACGTGATAACGAAAAACTAATCAAATCATTAGAGAAATTACGTGATATTGGAAATTCGGTTTTAGTTGTAGAGCACGATAAAGACATGATTGAAATGGCAGATTATGTTATTGATATCGGTCCGAAAGCTGGTGCAAATGGTGGTGAAATTATCAGTGCCGGAACTCCAAAAGAAATGTTGCTTGAAGATACGCTTACTTCAAATTACATCAACGGTAAATTAGAAATTCCTATTCCGAAAAAACGTAGAAAAGGAAATGGTAAAACATTGAAACTAACTGGTGCTGCAGGAAATAATTTAAAAAATGTAACTGCCGAATTTCCGTTAGGAACGTTGATTTGTGTTACTGGAGTTTCTGGAAGTGGAAAATCAACATTGATTAATGGTACGCTTTATCCAATTTTAAACGAACATTTCTTTAATGCGGTAAAAGTTCCTCAGCCTTACAAAAAAATCGAAGGATTAGAACATATCGATAAGGTTATTGGAATTGACCAAAGTCCGATTGGAAGAACACCACGCTCGAATCCGGCAACTTACACCGACGTTTTCTCAGAAATTAGAACACTTTTTACAAAAACTTCAGAAGCAATGATTCGTGGTTACAAACCCGGACGTTTCAGTTTTAACGTAAAAGGCGGTCGTTGCGAAACTTGTGAAGGTTCTGGTTTACGCAAAATTGAAATGAGTTTTTTACCTGATGTTTATGTAGAATGTGAAACTTGTCAAGGAAAACGCTTCAATCGAGAAACATTAGAAATTCGTTATAAAGGAAAATCTATTGCAGATATTTTAAATATGACGATTGATGAAGCTGTTCCGTTTTTTGAAAACATTCCTAAAATCTATCGTAAAATAAAAACGATTCAGGATGTTGGTTTAGGCTATATTAAATTAGGTCAGCAAAGTACCACGCTTTCTGGAGGTGAAGCGCAACGAATTAAATTAGCTACCGAACTTTCGAAAAAAGATACCGGAAATACCTTTTATATTTTAGATGAACCAACGACTGGTTTACATTTTGAAGACATTCGTGTTTTGATGGAAGTTATTCAGAATTTAGTTGATAAAGGAAATACCGTTTTAATCATCGAACATAATATGGATGTAATTAAAATTGCCGATTATATTATTGATGTTGGTTATGAAGGTGGAAAAAATGGTGGTGAAATTGTTGCAAAAGGTACTCCTGAAGAAATTATAAAAAATAAGAAAAGTTATACCGCTAAGTTTTTGAAAAAAGAATTATCTTAGAAAAAAGTAAAATTATGAGTGAAGAAATTTTAAATGACGATGATGCTAAAATCAAAGAGAAATTAACGCAGAAATCTTGGAATGAAATAAAAACAAACGATTCTTGGGCAATTTTTAAAATCATGTCTGAATTCGTTAACGGATACGAAAAAATGGGGCGCATTGGACCTTGTGTTTCCATATTTGGTTCGGCAAGAACAAAAACTGACGACCCGTATTATAAATTAGCTGAAGAAGTTGCTTATAAAATCAGTAAAGCTGGTTATGGTGTTATTACTGGTGGTGGACCAGGAATTATGGAAGCTGGTAATAAAGGTGCTCATCGCGGAGGTGGAACTTCGGTTGGATTAAATATCGAACTACCTTTTGAACAACATTTTAATCCGTATATCGACCACGATAAAAATATTCAATTTGATTACTTCTTTGTTAGAAAAGTAATGTTTGTTAAGTATTCACAAGGATTTGTGGTTATGCCTGGAGGATTCGGAACTTTAGATGAATTATTTGAAGCGATTACTTTAATTCAAACCAAAAAAATAGGTAAATTTCCTATCATTTTAGTTGGAACTGATTTTTGGTCTGGATTGATCGATTGGGTTAAAAATGTATTATTAGAAAAATACAACAACGTTTCACCAAACGATATGAATTTGATTAAGATTGTAGATTCAGCAGACGAAGTAGTTGAAATTTTAGATACTTTCTATAAGAAATATAACCTAAAACCAAACTTCTAAAATAACAAGAGCATAAAAAAACCGATTGAAAATTCAATCGGTTTTTTAATTGCTAAATTTAAATAGATTTATACAATTTCTGTATTATTTTCTTCTTCTTCTTGAGCTTTAGCTATAGCTTCTGCTCTTTCTTTTTCAGCAGATTTCTGAATTGTATCTACCAAAATTGGAGTCGAAATAAATAATGAAGAATATGTTCCGACACCAATACCTAATAACATCGCGAATACAAATCCGCTTAAAGTTTCGCCTCCAAAAATGAACATAACTAATAAAACTACAATAACTGTAGCCGACGTATTAAATGTTTCTAGAAAGCGTAGTATTAATAGATTGGTTTACTACATCAAGAAAAGTACCTTCTGTTTTACCTTTAACATATTCACGAACACGGTCAAATACAATTACGGTATCGTTTAACGAATATCCAATTACGGTTAATAAAGCCGCAACGAAGATTGATCAACTTCCATGTTAAAAGGCGCCCATCTGTAGAAGAATGAATAAACACCTAATACAAAAATAATGTCGTGAACAACTGCTGCAACAGCACCTAAAAAATATTGCCATTTTCTGAATGATAAAGCTAAATATATAAACACAATTGCAAGTGAACCAATAACAGCCCAATATGCATTTGTCTTAACATCTTTTGCAACAGTTGGTCCAACTTTAGAAGCTTGTAAAACTCCAATTGTTTTACCATCATGAGATTTAACAAATTCATCATAAGTTAAATCGTTAGAGAAATGCTTCTTTAATGTTGTATATAAAAGTTCGTTCACTTCTTTATCAACTTGAACTCCTTCCTCTTCAACGCGATATTTAGTTGTAATCTTTAATTGTTCATCGTTACCAAAAACTTTAGCCTCAACATTACTATCGAATACATTAGATAAATCTTCTGAAACGACAGCCGGATCAACAGGTTTTTCAAACTTAATCAAGAAAGTTCTACCACCTACGAAATCAGCTCCCATATTCATTCCATTAATAACAATTGAAGCAATACATGCAATCATTGTAATTGACGAAATAATATAAGAGGCTTTCTTTTTACCAACGAAATCAAAATTCATATTGGTAAACCAATTTTTAGTAATACCAGTTGTAAAAGCTAAATCTTTATTTTTTCTAACAGCACGATCCACTAAAACTCTTGTAATTACAATAGCTGTAAATAATGAAGTAGGAATACCAATCAATAAAGTTACAGCAAAACTTTCTCAAGAAGAAATAAAGTTTACATATCTATGATTTTCTAATAATTCTTTTACACAATTCAGCTTAAATGCTAAATTGTATCTTACTTTTCTTTCCATAAAAATTCTCTCAAATAGTGTCTAACTTTCTGGGGGCAGTGTATTCCATAGATTTTTTTTTGCATCATATTAAAATATAAATTATTTTTTATTATATTTGACTTAACAAAATTAAACCACACTTAAATAAAATTAAAATGAACTTTAAATTTCCATCAAGTTGTCCCAGTTGTGAAGAAACCCTCCAAGTTTCGCAATTGAAATGTAATCATTGTGAAACTACAATAAACGGAAATTATCCGTTACCCATATTTTTACAACTAACTCCGAAAGAACAAGAATTTATTTTACAATTTTTTCTTATGAGTGGAAGTTTAAAAGAAATGGCTTCGCAATTAGGAATTAGTTACCCTACGGTCAGAAACCAACTAGATGATATGATTGAACACGTAAAACAACTTCAGAAAACAACAGAAAATGAAAAATAATATTTTACTAAATCCATTTGCAATTTTAAGCGATAAAAAACAAACAATTATTGGTCTTATTAGTTTAATTTTTGGAATACTAATAGCACATTTTATGACTATCAATATTCAAATTTTAAGAATAGATCCAGTAGAAAATGTAAGCCTTTTGAAATCGTTTTTGAATTTAATTATTTGTATTCTTTTTTTATCATTAGCATTTTTTGGAATTGGCAAAATCATCAATAAAAAAACCAGATTCATCGATATTATAAACACCGTTTTATTGTCATTTATTCCTGTATATATAAGTTTATTTCAAAATCTAAATCATTTTTTAAACAACGAAATCGATAAATTAATACAAACCTTAAAAAATGGAGACATTTATAATTTGTCACCGCCAATTCTTTTTTTAATAGTGGGTTTAGTTGGATTTGTTTTTTTTATCTATTATGTTTATTTACTTTTCATCGGATTTAAAACAGCTACCAATTCAAAAAAAGCTTGGCATTATGTTTTGTTTTTTGCAACATTAATTATCGTAGATTTATTAACTTCATATATTATTAATTCCTTTTAACACAACTTAATAACAAATTAATTATGAAAAAAATTTTATATTTATTATGTTTCGTTTCAGCATTTGCTTCGAATGCGCAGAATGCACCAATTAGCAATGTAAACGAAAAAACTACTCCTAATCGTGAAAAAAATACTTTAAATAGTCCAAAACATGAAATAAAAATTTCTGAAGAATTAGTTGGTGATTTTTATCGTGGTAAAGATAAAGAAACTATTATTCTTTTAATTGCCGGATCAGGTCCAACAGATAGAAATGGAAATTCTTTGGGAATAGCAGAAAATAATTCATTAAAATTCTTAGCTGAAGATTTATCTAGTAACGGATATAATGTTTTTACTTACGATAAACGTGTAGTAAACTTACTTCAGAAAAAGGCAGAAATTCCGAATCTAGATTTTCAACACGGAATCGATGACGCAATTACCATTGTTTCCTTTTTAAAAGAAAAATTAAAATTTAAAAATGTAATTATCGCTGGACATAGCGAAGGTTCGTTAGTAGGAATGATTGCTGCTCAAAAAAATGCAGCCGCTTTTATTTCGTTAGCTGGAGCTGGAAATTCAATAGATGTAATTCTGACGGAACAATTAGATAAAAGAGCTCCAATGTTTAAAGATGAAGTTTCACGAATCATTTCGCAACTTAAAAACGGAAATAAAGTAACTGACGTAAACCCAATGTTGCAAAGTTTATTTGGAGAACAAAATCAAACTTTTTTAATTGAATGGATGAGTTTTAATCCTACAGAAGAAATTGCCAAATTAAGAATGCCGGTTTTAATTATTAACGGAACAAAAGATATTCAGGTTAGTATGACAGAAGCTGAAATTTTACATCAAGCAAATTCAAAATCTGAGGTTGCAATTATTGATAACATGAATCACATTTTCAAAACTATAAATAATGACGATGAAAATATAAATTCATACAACAATCCTAAATTACCTATCAATAAAGAATTAGTTCCAATTATTGTAAAATTCCTTAAAAAGAATAAATTATAATGTTAACACCTTGTTTAGTTATTGCTTTTATTTTGGTATTTGTAGCCGGAATTACAACTGAAGAATCTGCGCCGAGTTTACTTAGCGGCTACAATACCATGAGCGATGAGAAGAAAAAAAATGTCGATTTTAAAGGACTTGTAAAAGTATTTCATAAAGTTTTTTATGGTATTGCTGTTACATTAACTATAATAGGAATTTTAAGTTACTTCTTTGAAAACGATAATCTTTGGGCTTCTTTAATTTCAATTATTATGACTTGGGGATTTTTGCCTTTATTTTTTCTAGGAAAGAAATATGATCCAAATGTTTATTCTAAATGGCAAAAAATAATAAACTATTTTGTTATGTTTTTTTTAATTGCTTTAGGATTAATAATTGCTATTTCGGCTTATTATCATGAAGGAAGTTTTGTAATTGAATAATCAAAAATGAATCAAAATCCAAAAATAAAAGTCAAACCAAAGAAGCTTACAAAACAATTAGAAATTATAAATTATGTTTTAATTGTGGCTTTTTGGATTATTACTCTTTTAGCTTACAAACATTTACCTGATGAAATTCCAACTCATTATAATGGTTTAGGTGAAGTTGATGCATACGGCGATAAAATTACTATTTTCTTTTTGCCTTTAATAGCAACTGTTTTGTTTGTTATTGTAAGTATTACAGCTAAAAAGCCTCATTTATTTAATTATTCAGAAACAATAACATCTGAAAATGCAGAAGCGCAATATAAAAATGCAATGCGTTTTATGCAGTTGATTAATTTATTTATGCTTCTAATTTTTATTTTTATCGATTATAAAACCATACAAATTGCATTAAATAAATCAGGAAATTTAGGTATTTGGTTTCTTCCTTTAACAGGAATCGTTGCAGTTTTAATTATTGGATTTAATTTTTTAAAATCTAAAAAAACAAAATAAAAATTATGGATAAAATATTAGAAATTACCAATCCAATGCTTTCGGGAGTAGGTTTCATTTTTATAATTATGGGAATTATTATGTACAAATTTCCACCAAAAAAGATTAACGGTTTATATGGATACCGTACCACCAGTTCAATGGAAAGTCAAAGTAAATGGGATTTTGCACAAAAATATAGCGCAAAAGTCATGACTTTTATTGGAATCGGTATGTTCATCTTTTCATTTACTAGAACACTACTTCCTTTTGATGATGATCAAAATGCTATTTTTGGAGTCGCTATTTTACTAATAAGTGTGATTATTCTTATTGTAGTTGTTGAAAAAAAATTGAAGCAAATAAAATAATTAAAACGTTTTTTCTACATAAAAAAATCCCCCAAAAAGTATTGAACTTTTTGGGGGATTTTTTTGTTTTTATGTCTTAATGAGAAACATTTTCTACATCTTTTGGATTGTGTTTATATTTAAATAAAACAGCAAATAATATCGTAACAACTAATGCGTAAGCCGCAAAAATATACCAAGACGTTCTCCATCCTTCTAATTGTTGCACCACATCTGTATGACTATAAACATAATGATTTACTACAAATTGAGCAGCAATCATACCAATTGTGGCACCAAATCCGTTTGTCATCATCATAAAAACGCCTTGAGCTGATGAACGTATTTTTTTATCTGTTTCGTTATCTACAAATAATGAACCTGATACATTAAAGAAATCAAAAGCAATTCCGTAAACAATCATCGAAACAATAAACATCCAAACACCAGTTCCTGGATTTCCGACTGCAAATAATCCAAAACGTAAAACCCAAGCAAACATAGCCATTAACATTACTTTTTTAATTCCGAATTTTTTCAAAAAGAAAGGAATCAATAAAATACACAAGGTTTCTGAAACTTGAGAAAGTGAAATTAAAGCATTTGCATTATTTGCTCCCCAACTATTTAAATATTCTGGCATTTCGTTAAAACTAGATATAAACGGATTTGCATAACCGTTGGTAATTTGTAACGAAACTCCTAATAACATTGAAAAGATAAAAAAGATTGCCATCTTTCTTTGTTTGAATAAAGCAAAAGCTTTTAAACCAAGAGCATCGGACATTGAAATTTTTCCTTCTGTTTTATTAATTTCACACTTAGGTAATAAAAATGAAAATAAAAACAATAAAATTCCTAAAACTCCAGAAACATAAAACTGCTCATAACCGTTTTGGAAACTAAAGAAATTTTCATCGCTTCCAAAATTAAAAGCAAAAATTCCATCTTTAAATCCAGCAAAATTGACAAACAACATCGCGCAAATAAATCCGACAGTACCTAAAGTTCTAATTGGAGGAAAAGCTTTAATTGTGTCGTAATTGTTGTTTGTTAAAACAGTGTAAGCAACAGAATTAGACAACGCAATAGTTGGCATAAAGAAAGCAACACTTAAAGAATACAACAAAAACAAAGTTGAGAATTCGGCGTTTTCTCCAGCAGAATAACCATAATATCCGGCTGCAATAATAAATATTGCTGCTAAAGCGTGGCAATATCCTAGTAAACGTTGCACAGGAATCCAACGGTCAGCAATAATTCCCATAACTGCAGGCATAAAAATAGAAACTATACCTTGCATTGCGTAAAACAATCCAATTTTAGAAGCTAATCCAATAGAAGCTAAATAATTTCCCATTGAAGTTAAATAAGCTCCCCAAACTGCAAATTGCAGAAAGCTCATTATAGTTAAACGAAGTTTTAAGCTCATTTTTTAAACTAAATAAAAATTAAAATAGTTTGTAAAAGTACCATTAAAATCTTAGTTCGCAAACAAAAAAAAGAAGGAATGAATCCTTCTTTTAATTTTTAACTCGTTCATTTACCAATTTGATAACTTTTTCAAATTGTTCATTTCTATTCAAATGAGAATTATCAATTTCTATAGCATCGATGGCTTTTATTAATGGTGAATCTTTTCGGTTTGAATCTATTTCGTCACGTTCAACTACATTTTTGTAAACTTCTTCAAAAGTTACATTGTCACCTTTTGATTTTAGCTCTTGAAAACGACGTTCGGCACGAATTTGAGCAGAAGCTGTCATAAACAATTTTAATTCGGCATCCGGAAAAACAACCGTACCAATATCTCGACCATCCATTACTACGGCTTTATCTTTCCCAAATTCTTTTTGTTGCTCTACCAATTTTGAACGAACTTCAGAAACTTCAGCTATCTTACTTACTAAATTAGAAACTTCGATTTTTCTAATCTCATTTTCAACATTTACATCGTTTAGATAAATTTCTCCGAAGCCTAAATCAGCATTAAAAATAAATTTTAGATTGATATTAATTAATTCATTTTTAAGTTTTTCGACATCAAAATGTGTTGTTGAAATCAAGTTATTTTGCATTGCGAAATATGTTACTGCACGGTACATTGCACCAGTGTCAACATAAACATATCCCAAATATTTTGCTAATTGTTTTGCTAACGTACTTTTCCCTGTAGAAGAATGTCCATCGATAGCAATGGTTATTTTTTTCAAATCTTATGTTTTAATACTGCAAAGTTATTTCAGATTTAGCGATAATCCAAACATACTTGTGTTTGCTGCTAAAGTAAATCGAGAATACGAATAATCAAATCGTAATCGGTTGTAACGGAAACCAAAACCAGCACTAAATCCAGAGAAATTCTTTTGCTCTAAGATTTTCATTTCGTAACCTTTACGGAAATTATAAGCTAAACGAATATTAAATTTTTTATCCGGAAAAAGTTCAGCACCAATAATTATGTGACGCATTGCGTTATTAAACACACTTACTTTTTCTTCTTTAACTTCGCCATCTAAACCAACTTCTCCTCTATTTGGATTTGAAAAACTTACATCCCATTTTTGTAAATTCTCTAAAGTTAAATGCCAACGTAAAGGAACATTTTCTAATCTTTTAGAGATACCAGCTGTAATTTCAAATGGTAAATTTTCGTTGATATCATTATATGAATCAAGTTGAGTCCCGACATTACGTAACGAAAGTCCAGCATTAAAACCTGTTTCTGGATTTACATACATCCCTCCAAAATCAAATCCTGCAGCAAAAGAACCATAACTTTCTAATTTAGATGAAATCACTTTAAGATTAGAACCTACATAAAAATTAGTTCCTGTGATATGATGCGAATATCCAACAGAAAAAGCAAATTCATTTCCGGTAAAAGACCCCGTTTCATAACCATTTTCGTCATATCCGTCGATAGAACCGTAATTTAAATATTGAACTCCAACCTGAAATTGATGTTCATTTTTAAACTTTTTAGAATAAGCCAAGGTTCCGTAATTTAAATCTCCGTAATATTTCGAAAAATTTAAAGAAACATTATTATCCATTTCTTCATTGATAGAAGCCGGATTCATGAAAGCTTGATTGACATCGTAATTATAAACAGTAACATTTTTTCCGCCTAAAGCAGCTTGTGCAGGAGAAACTGGAAGATTCAGAAACTGATATGTTTCTCTACCTCCTACTTGAGCAATTACAAATTGCCCTAAAAGTAAACCGATTACTGTAAATATCTGTTTGTTCATTTACTCGTTTTTAACTTTAACGAATATATCAATTTTATTATTGTTATAAAACAAAAAAGCACACAGAAATTTTGTGTGCTTTGATTGATTATATAAAAACTAATTTAGCTTTTTTGCGTTCTTTACTTTTTGATTGGTTAAAGCGATTTCTAAAACTTCGCTCATACGGTCAACATAATGAAAAGTCAATCCGGTTAAATAATCAGGTTTTATTTGGTCAATATCACGTTTGTTTTCTTTACACAAAATAATCTCTTTGATATTAGCTCGTTTTGCAGCTAGAATCTTTTCTTTGATTCCACCAACCGGAAGTACTTTTCCGCGTAAAGTAATTTCACCTGTCATAGCCAAATTCTTTTTCACTTTACGTTGTGTAAAGCTCGAAATCATTGATGTTAACATGGCAATACCAGCAGAAGGTCCATCTTTTGGAGTTGCGCCTTCAGGAACGTGAACGTGAATTTTATAATTATCAAAAATCTCATCATTTAAATCAAGTTCTTTTGCATTTGCTTTGATGTATTCAAGCGCAATTGTAGCAGATTCTTTCATGACATTTCCTAAATTTCCGGTCATGGTTAATCCGCCTTTTCCTTTAGAAATAATAGATTCAATATACAAAATATCACCACCAACACGCGTCCAAGCTAAACCTGTAACCACACCAGCAGTATCGTTGTTTTCGTACTTATCGTATTCAAAACGTGGTGCTCCAAGAATTTCGATAATATCTTCGTTTGTTAATTTTTCATTGAATTGCTCTTCTAAAACAATCGATTTAGCAATAAAACGAACCACTTTTGCGATTTGTTTATCTAGATTACGAACTCCAGATTCACGTGTATAGTTCGTTACAATGAACTCCATTTGTTTTTTTTCGATACTGAAAATTTTCGAATCAACACCATGTTCTTTCAATTGTTTTGGAAGTAAATGTTGGCGACCGATTTCTACTTTTTCTTCAATCGTGTATCCGTTCATTTCAAGAATTTCCATACGATCCAAAAGTGCAGGTTGAATTGTATTTAAACTATTTGATGTTGCAATAAACATGACTTTAGATAAATCAAATCCCATTTCTAGGAAGTTATCATAGAAATCTGAATTTTGTTCAGGATCTAAAACTTCTAACATCGCCGAAGAAGGATCACCGTTATGCGAAGTCGATAATTTATCAATCTCATCTAATAAAAAAACTGGATTCGATGATTTTGCTTTTTTAATCGATTGAATAATTCGACCTGGCATTGCACCAATATAGGTTTTTCTATGTCCGCGAATTTCTGCTTCGTCACGTAAACCACCAAGTGAAATACGAACGTATTCACGACCTAACGACTTAGCAATTGATTTTCCGATTGAAGTTTTACCAACTCCTGGAGGTCCGTACAAACAAAGAATTGGTGCTTTCATATCGTTTCTTAATTTAAGAACCGCCATGTGTTCGATGATACGTTTTTTAACATCTTCAAGTCCGTAATGATCTTTGTCTAAGATTTTTTGCGCATTTTTTAAATCGAAAATATCTTTCGTATATTCATTCCAAGGCAATTCTAAAAGTAATTCAAGATAATTTCTTTGAATTGAAAATTCTGCAACCTGTGGATTCATACGTTGCATTTTAGCCAATTCTTTATCGAAATGTTCTTTTACTTTTTTATCCCATTTTTTAGCTTTCGCTTTTTTCTTTAATTCTTCGAATTCTTGTTCGTGAGAAACGCCACCCAATTCTTCTTGAATGGTTCTGATTTGTTGATTTAAGAAATATTCTTTTTGTTGTTGGTCTAAATCGATACGAACTTTATTTTGAATATCGTTCTTCAAATTTAATTTTTGAAGTTCTAAATTCATTTTACGTAACGTTTCTAAAGCGCGATCTTTCAAATTATTAACTTCAAGAATCGCTTGTTTTTCTTCAACTGATAAGTTCAGATTAGAGCTTACAAAATTGATTAAGAAAGAATCGCTTTCGATATTTTTAATTGCAAAAGAAGCTTCTGAAGGAATATTCGGATTTTCTTTGATCATCTCGTATGAAGTTTCTTTAACCGATTCTACAATCGCTTTGAATTCTTCATCGCCTTTTTCAGGACGAACCTCTTCAACTTCTTTAACAATCGCTTTTAGATAAGGTTCTGTTTGAGATAATTGATCAATCTCAAAACGCTTTTTTCCTTGTAAAATAACGGTGATATTTCCATCAGGCAAGTTTAAAATTTTGATAATCTTAGCAACTGTACCGATTTTATGAACATCATCTAAATTAGGATCTTCTGTATTTTCGTTAATCTGAGAAACTACTCCAATGGCTTTTCCATGTTCGTTCGCTTCTTTTAATAACTGAATCGATTTATCGCGACCAGCAGTAATTGGTAAAACAACACCTGGAAATAGAACCATATTTCTAAGTGGTAAAATTGCTAAATCTTCTGGAAGTATTTCTTTATGCATTTCTAATTCGTCTTCTGAAGACAAAAGTGGAATTATTTCTGAATTAGAATCGATTTCTTGTAATGACAAATTGTCAATTGTAAATATTTTTTCTTGTGACATAATTTTTTCAAGTCAAATTGTCATAAATATTTTATATTATCTAAAAATAACATTTCAAATATTACATAACAATCTATTTATTAAACATTTAGTATCGTTTTAATTAATAGTCTAAGCTGTAAGTTCAATCTTTATGCCATAAAAAAATCCCGATTAATTCGGGATTTTTTAATATCTTTTTTCTTTTAATAGTATTTTAAATATTGAAATGCACCATTTCTAATTCTAATTGGAGGAACTGTATTATTAGGATTTTCTCTTTTAGGTGGATAAATATCATATTCAAATTCACCTCCAAAATATTTAGCTTTATCATTAATATCAGATATTACTAAATTACCAGTTTGCAAATTAACACTTGGAGTAGTAACTGGATCCAAATCTAAATTATCAGTAGAATATGACCAGTTTTTACCAGATTGTTGATAGTTTGCATTTGAAACTCCTAATGTTTCATCAATAACAACATTTCCTAAAGAAGAAATATAATTTCCAGGACTCAATCTACTAAAGTTTATTGTAAAAGTATCGTATTTAAATTTTTTACTTTCAAGCGTATCACGGCTTAACAAAAAAGCTGTTACAGAAACACTTCCGCCAGTAAAAGAGACATTAACACTATCTGTCACTCTTGTTATACCATCTACCTCGCATCTAAAAATTGGCTTACCAGTTAAATATTGATTAGTAATATCCTCGTCTGCTTTTTCTGCTTCACAAGAAAACAAACCAATTGAAATAAACAAAATTAACGATAGTTGTTTTAATCTTTTCATAATTATAGAATGGGATGTTATTTTTTTCAAATATAGAATTTTATTTTACAAATTGTATTTTTTTATAATTGAAATATAATATTTTTTTAAAATTAGACTTTAGTAACTTTTTTTAAATTGAAAAGCAATACTACTCCAACGATGAAAAAGATTGCTAAAAACAAAATAGCATTTTGAACTTTTCCTGTAATTTGTGTTACCAAACCATACATCATCATACCAATTACGATTCCAATTTTTTCAGTTACATCATAAAAACTAAACAATGAAGTTGTGTCTATATTTTCTGGTAACATCTTTGAATAAGTTGACCGTGAAAGTGACTGAATTCCTCCCATTACCAAACCAACACACGAAGCTGCGATATAGAATTGAACAGGTGTTTGAACCGTATAAGCATATATACAAATCAAAATCCATAAAATGTTTATCGAAATCAAAGTATTTACATTTCCGAATTTTGCTGAAATTTTTGAGGTCAAAATCGCACCTAACACTGCAATTAATTGTATCAATAAAATACTTATGATTAAACCGCTTGTACGTTGTTCATCAGATTCCCAAAGAACTTCTTTTTCACCAAAATAAGCTGCAATAATCATTACAGTCTGAACGGCCATGCTATAAACAAAAAAAGCAGTCAAATATCGTTTTAATGCAGGAAAATCTCCAAGTTTATGAAATACTTTTTTTAATTCTTTAATTCCCGAAAAGAAAACATGACGTTCAATTTTTTTATCGTTTCTGAAATCGGGTAAATATTTATAGGTAATTTGGCTGAAACCTAACCACCAAATACCTACTAATAGGAAAGAAACGCGCATTGCTTCTAATTCATTTTCAAAACCAAACGATTCATATTTCATCAACATTGCTAAATTAATCAAAAGTAAAATTACACTTCCGATGTAACCTAATGAATATCCTTTTGCGCTAATAGCATCTTGTTGTTCTGGAAAAGCTAAGTCTGGTAGATAGGAATTATAAAACACCAAACTTCCCCAAAAACCTACTAATGCAGTTGTATAAAAAAACAATCCTAGTGTTAAACTTTCTAAATCAAAAAAATACAAAGCCATACAAGAAAGTGAACCAATTGTACAAAATAATTTCAAGAAAAACTTTTTATTACCCAAATAATCAGCGACACCAGAAAGAATTGGCGATGCAAAAGCAACAAACAAAAATCCAATGGCTGTAACGTAACTGATTATTGATTCACTTGGTGTTTCGATTCCAAAAAAAGAAGCTGTATTTAAACCTTTGATTCGAAATAAAGCACCATAAAACAATGGAAAAATCGAAGACGAAATCACCAATGCGTAAACGGAGTTTGCCCAATCGTAAAATGCCCAAGCATTCAATGTTTTTTTATTACCTTTTATAAATTCTTTCATATAAATAAATTAAAAAGCAGTCGCTTTTTGACTGCCAGAATATAGTAATTATTTCATTTTATATTTTGCTGCATCTCTTTTAACAATAGGAATTTGTTCTTTCAAATTATTAATACGCGTTGTATTACTTGGATGCGTACTCAAAAATTCTGGTTGTGAACTTCCACCTTGTTTTGCCATGCGTTCCCAAAAAGAAACTGCGTCTGAAGGATTATATCCAGCGATTGCCATTAATAACAAACCAATATCATCCGCCTCCGTTTCGTGTTTTCTACTAAAAGGTAAAACTCCTATCAAATTTGACCCTCCACCGTAAGCAGCCATAGCCAATTCTTGGGTTTGAGCACTCGAATTTGCAGTGGCTGCACTTAAACCTGCTGCGCCTAATTGTTGTACTACATTAGCACTCATACGTTGCTGGCCATGATTTGCCAAAGCATGAGCAACTTCATGTCCCATAACAGTTGCTAAACCAGATTCTGTTTTGGTAATTGGTAAAATACCCGTGTAAACAACAATTTTTCCACCAGGCATACACCAAGCATTTGCTGCTTTATCTTGTACCAATTTATATTCCCATTTGTAATCTTTTAGATAATTTGAATATCCATTAGCTTTTAAATAAGTTTCTGCTGCTTTTTTAATTTTCTCTCCAACTTTATTAACCAACTGAGCATCTGCTGTTCCAGTAACTACTTTATTTTCTTTAATAAATTCTCCGTATTGTTGAAAAGATGAAGTAAATAATTCATTATTTCCAACCAAAGCCATTGTTTTTTTTCCAGTAAAAGGATTCGTTGCACACCCAATCATCAGTGTACCAAGCAACAACATTAGGGTAATTTTATAATTTTTCATAGTCCTAAATTTTAAATCAAATTTAAAAGAATTAAATCAATATTTAAAAATATATTTCCCTCTAAAAAAAATATTAAAAAAAATAACTATAAATAAAAAACAAGAAAAAAAAATAATAAATCGTAAAGTTTTTTGTTATTTTTATACTTTAAAACTCAAAATCAACCCAAAAAAATATAAAATGGATATTTTAAAAACCTTATTAAATGAAAATCAAAAGTTATACGATAATCAAGCTTATGAAAACTTTTGGAATTGGTTCATTAAAAATGAATCTACTTTTTTTGAAACCGTGAAATCTCGTGAAAATATAGAATCCGATTTTTTTGAATTACTTTCTCCTGAACTAAATAAAATAAACGAAGGCATCTATTTCTTAACTGGTATGTTTAACGAAAATAAAGCGGAACTTATTTTAACTCCGGATGGTATTTTAAAAAACTTTTTTTTCATTGAAGAACTTATTAAAAAAGCACCCGAATTACCCAATTGGAAATTTACAGCGCTTAAACAACCAAATGAAATTGACAATATCGGAATCAAAATGGGTGATTATACTTTTGATAGCGAAACGCTTTCGTTCTATCCGATAGAACATCCTGCTTATCCAGATGAAGTAGAATTGGTAGTTGTACATAATGACTTCAAAGAAGAAGACAAAAGACAAATTGGAAATGGTACTTTTATCTTTTTAGACAATTTTCTTGGCGAATTAAATTCTGTTACCACGATAGATTATTTAACAGTTACATCAAAAGACAAAGCTGAAAAAGAATTAATTCCAATCGAAAAACTAAAAGATTATTTAATTTGGAGAGAAAAAGAATTTATCGAAAAGTACCACGGCATACGTTACAACACAGAAAATGATAATTATTCGAGCTTGAAAGCAACATTAGAGAATGGATTACCTTTGATTGCTATTGTAAATTCTACCTTATTAAATTGGGACAGTAAAGCTTCGCATCCTTGGATTTTAAAAATTACTATCAAATACGATGGTTCCGAAAACAATGGATTTCCAGAAGAAGATACTTATCAATTGATGGATGTTTTTGAAGATGAAATTAATCTAGAACTAAAAGATTTTGAAGGTTATCTTAATATCGGAAGAGAAACTGCTGATGGAGAACGAATTGTCTTTTTTGCTTGCAATGATTTCAGAAAACCGTCTAAAGTTTTAAATAATTTAACTAAGAAATTTTCTGATAAATTAGATGTTTCATATGATATCTATAAAGATAAATATTGGCGTTCACTTGAACAATATAGACCAAACTAAAGATTTAATATAAAAATCTATGATTATTATAAAAATCATTAATTGAAATGAAGTTCATAAATAAAATCATCATTATCATTTTTATTTGTTTAAGCATAAGTTGTTCAAGCGATAAAACAGATGAATTTTTACTTGAAAAAGACCGAATCGAACTTGAAAAAAGTTTAGATTCTTATCAAGTAACTACCTATAAATTCGGAAAAATATTATTGCGAGCTTCCATTGAAAACGACACGATTTCAGAAGATTTTCAGAAATTTAAATCGGATTTAGATCGTATTTTTAATATCATCATAAATAAAGAAAAAAACAACGAAAACATTTCTTTGATAGAATATATTTCTATTTATCGGGATTTTAAAAAAATGCAAAATTTCATTTTAAAAACAGATGAAGATGTATTTCCAACATTGACCGACGCAATTAGGATTGCATATGGCGATACATTAAATCAAAGAAAAAAATTTTACGAAGGTGACGAAAAAGAATATGTTCAAAACATGGAACATGCCGTGCTTAGTGCTGTTGTAATTCTTAGCAAAGATTTAGGAAAAGAAATTTCGCTTTATGAATGTTCAAAAACCAAACCTGAATTTCTACCCGATTCTGAAATTAAAACTTTACTTCAATTTTATCGTGGTTTTCTATTTTTTGAAAAAGGATATTTATATTTATCTGAAGACGAATTTTCTAGAAACATCGAATGGTTAAACAAAAATAAAAATGTAGAATTACCTTATACTAAAGCCTTTTTTCAATGGGGAAATTTGAATAATACGCAAACACATATTGCTTTTCATTCCATGAATCATCTCTTCAGAGGAATTGACCGTTTACGAATGGAACGCAAAATAGATGAAGAAAGAGCTCTTGAAGATTTTGAAGTTTTTATAAATGATGCAAATGAAATTGGTTTAAATAACGAAATTGTTTGGTCAGTTGAAACCTATCTGTATCTAAAAAAAGAAGACAACGAAAAAACAATCGCAGCTTTAACTAAATTAAAAAGTAGTGAATTACTAACTGCTGATGAAAAAAAGGGAATTGATGAATCTATTGCATACATCAAAAATAGAAATCCAGAAAAGGTTTTGAACGGATTTTACGACAAGTTTTTTATTGGTAAAATAGCAACTAAATACATATTCAATGTACTTTCTAAAATCGATTGGAAAAAAATTCTAAAAGAAAACAATGTTCCCAAAACAGACGAAATGTTCCAATTGATTGATAACTTCAAAGAAATTAATAACAAAATCACAAATTATTCCAATAAAGAAACCTTAAAAGAAACATCTGATGAGGTAAAAAAAGCAGGCGAAAATGTTTTGGATAAAATTGGAGGTTTAATAAAATAAACAAAAAAAATGGAAAACTCAAAAAATTCTTCTTCAAACAACTTTCTTGTAGGCCAAATTTGGAATTATGAAACAAGAAGCAATGAAGAAAATTCAACGCTACAAATTTTAAAAATTGATAAAGCTGAAAACAACATCATACATATTGCAATTTTTGGATTAAAAATCAAAAATAATAAAACAGGCGATTTGAATGAAGTAATCGGACATATTCCTATTTCAGAAGAAAGTTTGATTAAAAGTGTTACTACTTTAAAGAATAATCAAATGGAATTACCAGATTTCGAAAGTGGTTATTTACAATGGAAAGCAGCTTTTGAGGAAAACAAGGCAGGATATTTTACAATTCTTGTAAAAGACATTGTTCACTCAATTGATGAAATCATCAATAAAAATTAAAAAAAAACATGAAAAGAAATTTTATTAATCAATCGGAACTTTCCAATAAATTTTGGAACATTGAATACGAAGGAAAAATACAGAAAATAACTTTCGGAAAAACAGGTACCAAAGGACGAGAAACAATCAAAGAATTTGAAACATCTAAAAAATGTAGTGAAGAATCTGAAAAATTAATCAAACAAAAAATAGGTAAAGGATATTTTGAATTAAATGAAACAGATGAAATTCCAGATAAAATAGAACTTTCACAAGAAGAAAAATCCGAAATTTATTTTTGGGATGCCATCGAAAAATCAAATAAAAAGAAAAATGCAAAATGGAATGAATATGATGTAGATGAGCATTTAGAAAACCTTACAAATTATCTCTCAAAATTCGGAAAAGAACGATTAATACTATTTGAGAAAACACTTCAAGAAAAACTTAGTCAACTTTATACAGCAGAAATTGCAGAACTTTCAATCATTCTAGAATGCGATTTCAAAAAAGAAAATGAGATTTATATTTTTGATGATTATCTTTCTGATGATGGATTTATTTATTTTAGATGTTGGTTGATTTTGAAAGGTAAAGATTTTTTCAGTGAAATCTCAAAAGATATTCAAGCCTTTGTAAACGGAAAATATAGTTTTAATATTGGAGATACTTGGGCCGAAGGTTTGTTATATGTTGCTGATGAAGCATATTCTGAAAATCATGAAAACGAAGATGAATCCGAAATCAGAGATGCAGTTTTTAAAACAAATCCTGAGATAAATTATGATAGCTTAGAGCGAACAATGAATCGTGAAATTTATAGCGGAGAAAAGTTACATTCTAAATACAAAAAACTTGTAGAAGAAATATGTGAACTTAAAAGTAAATAATCAGATTTTTTGTATATTCATAACGAATATCAAACCAATCCTTAATAAAAAAACAAATGGAAAAACAAAACGAAAAGGTGGAAATCAAAACACCTCCAAAATTATTTAACGAAACGCAATCTGTAATTAACTCTATTTCAGAAATGATTGATGGAGATTTTATCAGTTATTGGATTTCAGTTAACAGTTCAATCGTTCGAGATGATGTTATCGCATTTTACGAAATTCTAAAAAACAATCGTAAAAGAGATAAACTTTATCTATTTATCAAAAGTAGCGGAGGTTCAGGCGAAGCTTCTTTAAGAATCGTAAACTTACTAAGAAAATACTACAAAGAAATTGTGGCATTTATCCCTTTAGATTGTGCTTCTGCTGCAACAATGTTGGCACTTGGAGCAGATTCTATCAAAATGGGACCATTAGCATATTTGACTGCAATTGACACTTCGATTACGCATCATTTATCACCATTAGATAATTTCAACAATAGAGTTAGCGTAAGCCAAAATGAATTGAGTCGTGTTTTAAACCTTTGGGATTCGAACAAAAATGAAAACGATACCAATCCGTTTTCTGTAATTTATAATCACATTCATCCTTTGGTAATCGGTTCTGTTGACCGAGCAACGTCGCTGTCAATCAAATTAACTACAGATATTCTTTCATATCACATGAAAGATATCAACGAAGCAGAACGAATTAGTAATACGTTAAATGCAGAATATCCATCGCATTCTTATCCAATTACGATTGTCGAAGCTCAAAAAATTG
Source organism: Flavobacterium sp. I3-2 (assembly GCF_013389595.1). NCBI lineage: Bacteria > Pseudomonadati > Bacteroidota > Flavobacteriia > Flavobacteriales > Flavobacteriaceae > Flavobacterium > Flavobacterium sp. I3-2. Next base: position 2,423,279 of record NZ_CP058306.1, on the reverse strand, counting down.
GATTGAACGCACAAGAATTACCTGATGAGGTTAATACAAAATTATTCGAATTGAATCAATTGTACTCTGAAATGGCGCAACTTGCTTATACAGATTATGATGAAGTTAATTATCATGACAACGAAATTCTAAAAATAATTGAAGGTGCAAATGCAAAATTGTTTTATCAAAAAGATAAAGATTGGCATTACCGAACTGAAGAAAGACGTTGGGTTCCAATGAACGACGAAAGTAGTTGGAGAAAAATGGAACTTGAAAATAATGAAATTACAGAGAAAAGTTTCTATGTAGGATAACTTCTATAATCTATAAAGCGAAATCAATATTTTTATAAAATTTGGTTTCGCTTTATTTTAAATTTTAAATAATATTGAAATCAACCCAAGAAAAAACGAGTAAATTAATCAGTTATTGGTTACGTCACAATCCTGAAGATGCAAACATTTCTGTTGATGCATTTGGTTGGGCAGAAATTAATGATGTTTTAAAAGCTTTAAATCAAAACAATATCGAAATAAACACCAATCAATTACTAGAATTGAATCAATCTTTTGATAAAATACGATGGGAAATCGATTTAGAAACACATAAAATTAGAGCAACGCACGGACATTCGTTTTCTGTTATTCTAAATGAAACTGAAGAAATTCCGCCAGAAATCTTATATCACGGAACAGCCGTTACTTCATTATCGAGTATAATCCAAAATGGCATTTTAACCATGAACAGACAATACGTTCATTTGTCCGAAACTCTTGAAATGGCTACCAAAGTTGCCAAAAGACATGGAAAACCTTTTATAATCGAAATTGATACCGAAGAACTTTTAAAAGCCGGATTTAAATTTTATAAAACCAGTGAAAATGTTTGGCTTACGAAAAAAATTCCACCTCAATATCTCAACTTCGAACCTTGGTGTTCAACAAAGGACGAAAATAATCATTATATAAACGAATTAAAAAGAGAAATTGGGAACAGAATTTTACATAAATTATATTTTCATTTAAATGATTTAGAATTAGTTTGGACAACTGGCACTTGTGACGATACTTTATTTAGAGATAACAAAACCGGAAAGCATTATATGGTTCATTTGACATATACAAATAAAGCACAAGAAATTAAAGGTTATCCAAGTTTTGATACCTACAAATCATTTGAAGATTGGTTAGAAAATGGATTGTACAAAGACCAACAATATTATTATAATTTTGAATAATTTATAAAAACACTTATCTTTATCAAAATCAAAAGATGGACTTAAAAATGAAAATACAATCAAATCTAAAACATATAAAGCACGTCGCTTTTTTTTGTTTGATTGTTTTTACTTTCATTCCCTGTTCTGTAAAAGGATTTTTAGCAGATAGTATTCAAACTATTTATTCAAAACCAATTTCAAATCCAAAGGTTTTAAATAATGTTAATTCGTGTACATATTCTGATTTAACTTCACATCAAAATCAAATCGTTCAGAAAAAAACGATAGAGAAATTCAGTTTGTATGAAAATTTTTCAAAAACAAAATTCATACAAATTGAAAACAAAATTTCATCAGAAAATCATTTCGAATTTTCTGGAAATAGCCCACCAAAGTACATTTTATTTAAGCGTTTAAAGATTGCTGTTGCTTATTCTTAGAATTGAGTAACATAATTTTTAACATTAAATAATTTAAAATGAAATACAACATTGAAAATCCTGCTACAAAAGCTGGTCTTTATACTTTGGCATTACGTTGGGTAATCGGCTGGACCTATTTTTCTGCATTTTGGCGCCGTTTAATTTTAGAAAACAAACTAATTCCTGACGAAGCTGGTTATATCGGAGAAAAATTCAATCATTTTCTTCCCAATGCGTTAGGCATAAAACCAATAATTGAATATCTAGTTTCAAATCCAGATGCTTTACTCTATTCAATGATTTCGTTTACCATCATCGAAGCCATTGTAGGATTATTTATAATTTTAGGATTATTCACACGTTTAATGAGCATTGGTGTTATGATGCTCGCATCCGGAATATTATTAGGTTCTGGTTGGCTGGGAACAACCTGCTTAGATGAATGGCAAATTGGAGTTTTAGGAATTGCAGGTGGTTTTGCAATCTTTCTATCAGGAAGTGGAAAATATTCATTAGATCAATATTTAATCAATAAAAAATTCAGCTTTTCAAACAAAAAATGGTTTTCAATTTTAGCATCAGGTAATTTACCTATCAACAAAATCAATCGTTTTGTTTTGATTATTTCCATCGGAATAATTGGATTAACGCTTTACACCAATCAATATTTTCATGGAGGTGTTTTTGGAAAACTTCACAATAAATCTGTTAAACCAAAGGTTGAAATTTCAAATGTGTATATCGAAAATTCAAAATTAAATTTTCAATTATTCAGAGTTGAAGGCGCAGATGTTTATGGATCATTCTTGATCGGAATACAACTTTTAGATGATCAAAATAGAATCATCAAGGAATTAAACCAAAATGATTTATCAAAATTTCCGATTCAACATATTTCAAATCATTACGTTTCAAAAATTAAACCAGGAAAACACAGTTTAGTTTTACCGCTTGGTGCAAAAGCAGATTTATTTATTGAACTTTCTGAAACAGAAATTAAACAAATTCAATCGATAAAATTAATTGATATCAGCGGAATTGAATGGACTGAGAAAATAAATTCTAAACAATAAATCAAAAAATATCCAAACTCAAATTTTTTAAGTTTGGATATTTTTTGAACTTAAATTTCCTTTTCGTAAATTGAAAGTTATAAAAACCAATAATTTATATTTATGAATTCAATAGAAAGCATTCAAAAAGAATGGAATGAAAAAGGTGAAAAGTACGCTCGAGAAATCAACGAAATGGTCGAATTTGGCGAGAAAAATGGTTGGGAAAATTGGAAGGGAGATGATCCACAAGATTTACGAGAACATTTATCTGAAAACATTTTACAGTTGTTAAAAGAAGCCAATTTAAATAATACAGTTAGCACATTTAGAGAACAATTTGCACCTTCGGATACAGCTTATTTTTCAATTTTAAAAGAAAAAGGTCAAAGTATTGAACAATTACATTTTATTGACAATCAAAAAATCATATTTATAACGGGTTCTGCTTTCCAAAAAAGACAAGCTTATATTTTAGATAATGACAAAGTTGTTACCTTAGATGAAAATATTTTAGCTTTTGGAAAATCAAACTTGCATAATATTTTTGCAATTGCCACAAAAGAAAAAATCACAACTATAAGTGGTTGGGAAGGAGAAAAAATCAATGAATTTAAGTTAGATAAATTAAAAAACATTGATATTTCTTACCTAATTCCTTTTAATAATGGAAACAAAGTTTTAGTTGTAACTTCAGAAGGAATTTATATTATCAATACAAATTCAGAAGTGATGATTCATCCTGTTCCTGATGAAAACGATGATGAATGGGAATCTTACCTTGCAATGGAAAACGCAACTCTTTCTCATGATAATAAATATATTGTAGTTGGTGATCAAGATTTTAATCATCGAATTTTGGATTCAGAAGGAAATCAAATTGGAACGATTGGCCCACAATCAGAATATCCTCATTTTTGTTTGTTTGCAAAAGATGACAGTCAATTGATTACGAATTCCTGTCATTTTTATAACGGTATTACTATTGGAATAAATTCGGACAAATTTGTTGGAGCTCAAATCGAAGCTTACTCAGAAAGTGATGATTTTACAAATATCGATGAAGAAATGCGCGTTTATGCAGGTTTAGCAACAAAAGATTATTACATTCTTGGTGATGCTTATGGTTACATCAAAGCAATTGATAGAAACGGAAATAAAATCTGGAGACATTATTTAGGTTCTTCAATTTCTGGAATGACAATTTCTGATGACGAAACCATTTTATGGGTTGGTTCATATAGCGGAGCTTTACATAAAATAATTTTAGATAAACCTGTTAGAGATAAACATACTATTGGTAATGGTAATTTGTATGAAACTTTTAGATTATTCTTTTGGAAAGACGAACCGCAAATTTGGAAATGGTAAAATATTCTAGACCATAAAAAAATCCTCGATTCTAAAAAATTGAGGATTTTTTTATTTACTTAAAATAGATTACTATTCTTTATTTTTTACTACTAATCTAAAACCTTCACCGTGAATGTTTAAGATTTCAACGTTTTCATCTTGTTTCAAATACTTACGTAATTTAGCAATATAAACGTCCATACTACGAGATGTAAAATAATTATCGTCTCTCCAAATTTTAGTTAATGCAACTTCTCTTGGCATTAAATCATTTTCGTAAAGCGCTAACATTTTTAATAATTCATTCTCTTTAGGAGATAATTTTATTGGCTCATCATTTTCGAAAGTTAAGAAACGAAGCTTAGAATTCAAATGAAATGCTCCAATTTGGAATTCAAATTTCGTATTATCAGATTTAACTTCTGACGTTTTTCTTTGCATAATAGCTCTGATTTTCATCAATAAAACTTCAGAATCAAAAGGTTTGTTTAGATAATCGTCAGCTCCTACTTTGTAACCTTTTAATACATCTTCTTTCATTGTTTTAGCTGTTAAGAAAACGATAGGAATTTCTTTATTCTTATCTCTAATCTCTCTAGCTAGCGTAAATCCATCTTTATAAGGCATCATTACGTCTAAAATGCATAAATCAAAAGTATCTTTTTTAAATTTTTCAAAACCTTCCATTCCATTTTTAGCAAGAGTGACATCAAAATCATTCATTACTAAATAATCTTTTAAAATAGCTCCGAAATTTGGATCGTCTTCTACAAGAAGAATTTTTTTGTTAATTAATGTTTCCATTTAGATATATAAATTTGTTGTTGTTTCTATTCTATTGTTGGAAGTTTTATTGTGAAGGTACTTCCTTTACCTTTCTCACTTTCTGCATAAACTTGACCGTTATGCTCATCTATAATTTGTTTTACATATGAAAGTCCTAAACCATGACCTTTTACATTATGTAAATCGCCAGTGTGCTCACGATAAAATTTTTCGAAAACACGTTTCAATGCTGCTTTTGACATTCCTGAACCATGATCTTTAATTTTGATTAAGATAAAGTTTTTAGCGTTTTCTGTAGAAACTTCAATCTTTGGTGCATCGGGCGAATATTTTGTAGCATTATCTAAAATATTTACAAGAACATTAGTAAAATGCATTTGATTTACTAAAACAAAACTATTGTTAGCCTTAAGATAAGTATCAACTTCCCCACCTCTATCTTCAACAATCAAATAAACATGATCAAGAGCTGCTTCAATAATTTCATTTACATCAAATCTGTCTTTTTGTAAATCTAATTCTTTCTTATCTAGTTTAGAAATTCTTAAAATATTTTCGATTTGAGCGTGCATTCGTTTATTTTCATCACGAATCATTTGTAAATAACGTGTTACCTTTTCGGTATCAGAAATTACTTTCGGATTCTTTATTGCGTCTAAAGCTAAATTAATTGTTGCAATTGGCGTTTTGAATTCATGCGTCATATTATTAATGAAATCGGTTTTGATTTCTGAAATCTGACGTTGTAAAATCAATTGTTTTATTGCGCTAAAATAAGCAGCTATAATTACAAAAGTAAACAGTAACGAAATAAGAACGAATGGTAATAAATCAGAAAATAAAAATTTAGACTTTTCTGGAAAACTGATATATAGTTGATATTTACTATTGTGATCTAAATCTTCGAAAAGTGGAGTCACAAATGTTTTACCTTCTATGTATTTAAATTTATCAGACTTAATTGATGTTGATAAACCATTACTAAAAATTGCAAATTGAAAATCAGTATCGATTTCGTTTTGATTTAATTCTTGCTTTAATAAACTTTCAATTAACTCTTTTGTTACTCTATCTTCGATTGGATAAGTTGCAACCAAATCGTTATATGCAAGTTCTAAAGAAGCTTTATCTAAAAACCCAACACCACCTTGTTTATTAATCGTTTCATCTGGAGATTGTCCATCTACAAAACTGTTATCTAAATCCAGATTATCTACGTTAGATTTTCCTTTATAAACTTCTGTTTTGCGATCAGCTGAAAAATTTTTATAAGATACATTTGCATCTTTTTTGTTAAAAAAATTCCCTTTAAGATTATAATCTTCTAAAACGATTGAACTTGAATAAATAATTTCATCATTGGTTCTTGAATCTCGTTCTACTAAATAAAATTCTTTGAAATCTTTTTTATCTGGGTACTTCCCAGTTTGATTTTTTAAATCAATAATACGTTTATAAAAATCTAACTTCTCTTTATCTTGAATTTTATCAGCAACTAAACTTATAACCTGAGTTACGTGATGTTTAAACTGAGTTTCGTTATTTTGATATGATGTATTAATCCAATGTAACTGAACGAGTATTATCCCTATTAGAGATAAACTCATAATGATTACTAAAAACTTAAATCTAAACTTATTCATTTACGATGCGAATTTAACATAAAAATTTTGAAATAAAATAACAATTAAGGAAAAATTAACAACAGATAGTATTAATATTTTTCAAAATCTTTGCGATTTCTTCAAAAGATTTATTCAAAGTCAAATTATTTATTATATAATCTGATTTTTCTTTTTTAATTTCATCAGATATTTGATTGTCAATCCTAATTTTAACCTCATCAAAAGTGCTATTATCTCTAGTCATAACGCGCTGAATACGCACTTCTTCAGGAGCTGTAATTAAAATAACTATATCGCAATTTTCATTTGATTTACTTTCAAACAAAATGGCGCTTTCTTTTATTACTAATTCGTTTTCTTTTAAATTTTTAAGAAAATTATCAAAATCTTTTGCAACCGCAGGATGAACAATTTCATTTAAAGCTTGTAATTTATCAGAATCTACGAATACGATTTCAGCAATTTTCTTTCGATTTAATGTTAAATCCTCATTCAAAACATCTGAACCGAACAACAAAACGATTTGATCAATAATTTCTTTTTGTTGCATTACTTTTTTTCCAGCATCATCAGCATAATAAACTTTATAACCTAAAGTTTCAATATGCTTCATAATACTTGATTTGCCACTTCCAATTCCGCCTGTTAATCCGATTATTTTTGCCATAATTATCTAAAAAACATTTCTGGCATTCCAATCTCTGGTTTCTGCTTTAAAACTTTTAGTTTAAAACTAGAAATCAAAAAACCTTTGCCATAACCATAAAACTGAATTAGTGTTGAAATTATTGTTAAGAAACCAATTTTTATTTTACGTTCTTTATAAACTGCTTGTACAAACAACAATACAAAATAAAATATTCCGATAAAAAACAATGTTTTGTAATTAAAAAATAACAAAAAAACAGAAACACATAAATAAATCAAAAATAAAGTCGGAAACCAATATGTAATTTTTGCAAATTCTGGATAACGTTGATTTAAAATAGGACGTGCTTTTCCGAACTTATTTACTTGAGTATAAAATTTTTTCCAATCAATACGTCTTTTATGATAGACAAATGCTTTAGGAAATAATTTGGTTTGAAATCCTAATTTCCATAAACGAATTGTCAAATCTGGGTCTTCTCCTGGATGAATTTTCCCAAAGCCTTTAGATGCTTCAAATGCTTTTTTGGAAATTCCCATATTAAAACTCCTTGGTTGAAACTTTGATAATTTCTCAGATCCACCACGAATTCCGCCTGTTGTCAAAAACGAAGTCATGGTAATATTAATAGCTTTTTGTATATCTGAAAAAGAATCTAAAGCTGCATCTGGACCTCCAAAACAATCAACATATTCAGCATTTAAATAACGGTCAACTTCGGTCAAATAAGGACTTGGGATAATACAATCAGAATCTAAAATGATAAAATAATCACCTTTTGCATGATTCATCCCATAATTTCTTGAATCGCCTGGTCCTGAATTTGCTTTAAAAAAATAAGAAATATCTAACTTATGTATATATTTTTCAATAATATGTTTGCATGTTATCGTTGACCCATCTTCAACAACCACTACTTCAAATGAATTTTCGAAATTTTGATTCATCAAACTTTCTAGTAATTCATCGATTTCATCAGGTCTATTATAAACAGGAATTATAAAGGAATAATTCATTTATCTCACAAAAATTTAGTCGACAAAGTTAAAACTTAGTATTGTATTAATAAAATATCTTACTAATTTTATCGATATTTTTCTAAAAAACCCTTTAATGAATAATATTTTATTGATTGACAATTTTGATAGCTTCACGCACAATATTGAACATCTGATAACAAAACTTGGTTTTCAAGCTGAAACAATAAGAAATAATGATTTTTCCATTGAATATGTTAATAATTTCGAAAAAATAATTATTTCACCTGGACCAGGTCTTCCTAATGAATCACATCAAATTATTGAGATTATTCAGCAGTATTCTAAAAACAAATCAATTTTAGGAATCTGTTTAGGTCATCAAGCAATTTCAGTAGCATTTCAAGGAAAACTTAAAAATTTATCAAAAGTTTATCACGGTGTTTCTTCTGAAATAACTATATTAGATTCCGATGAAAAAATCTTTAAAAATCTTCCGAATAAGATAGAAGTTGCACGATATCATTCTTGGGCAATCGACGAAAATGATATTGGAGATGGTTTAAAAGTTACTTCAACTACAGAAGATGGAACCATAATGTCTATTAAACATGAAATTTACGATGTTCAAGGAATTCAATTTCATCCAGAAAGTATATTAACACCGCAAGGGGAACAAATTATGAAAAATTGGTTAGAAAAATAGAAAATAAACTATGAGTCAAATAAAAATTTTATGGGTTGATGATGAAATCGACTTACTGAAACCACACATTCTTTTTTTAGAAAAGAAAAATTATCACATCACAACAGCAAATAATGGACAAGATGCACTTGATTTATTTGATGAAGAAAATTTTGACATTGTTTTCTTAGATGAAAATATGCCTGGAATTAGCGGTTTAGAAACACTTTCTGAAATGAAAGAAAAAAAATCTACTGTTCCGATTATAATGATAACTAAAAGCGAAGAAGAATTGATTATGGAAGAAGCTATCGGTTCTAAAATTGCAGACTATTTAATCAAACCTGTAAATCCAAATCAAATTTTATTGAGCTTAAAGAAAAATCTGGATCATTCACGATTGGTTTCAGAAAAAACATCTTTAGATTATCAGAAAGAATTCAGAAAAATTGCTATGGATATGATGCAAACCAATTCTTATGAAGATTGGTCGGAATTATATAAGCGTTTGATTTTTTGGGAAAAAGAATTAGAACAAATTGATGATCAAAACTTATTTGAAATTCTAGAAAGTCAAAAACAAGAAGCCAATATTCAATTCGGAAAATTTGTAGAAAAGAATTATGAATATTGGATGAATAATCCTGATGAAGCTCCTTTGTTTTCGCATAATTTATTTCGTAAAAAAGTTGTTCCTGAACTTAGAGATGACAAAAATGTGCTTTTTATTGTGATAGATAATTTGCGTTATGATCAATGGAAAGCTTTTGAATCAATTATAAACAATCATTATAAAGTTGATAAAGAAGAAAGTTATTTTTCAATTTTACCAACGGCAACGCAATATGCCAGAAATGCTATTTTTTCAGGATTAACTCCGCTTGAAATGGAAAAACAATTGCCTCAATATTGGAAAAACGATACGGATGAAGGCGGTAAAAATTTATACGAAGCTGAGTTTTTAAATGAACAACTAAAACGTTTAAGACTTAATATCAAACAAGAATATTTTAAGATTACGAATCTTAGAGATGGTAAAAAATTTGTCGAAAACTTCAAATCTTTAAAAGAAAACAAATTGATTACTCTGGTTTACAATTTTGTGGATATGATTTCGCATGCCAAAACCGAAATGGAAGTCATCAAAGAATTAGCTTCAAATGACAAAGCTTATCGATCATTAACTCAAAGTTGGTTTAAAAATTCTCCTTTAATTGAAATTATTCAACAAGCGCAACATGCTGGTTATAAATTAATTATCACAACCGATCACGGAACAATTAATTGCAAAACACCTTCAAAAGTTATTGGCGACAAAAACACCAGTCTAAATTTAAGATACAAAACGGGTAAATCTTTAACCTATGAAGACAAGGATGTTTATGTAGTAAAAGATCCAAAAAAAGTTGGTTTACCAGCAATTAATATGAGTAGTTCCTACATTTTTGCAAAAAATGATATTTTCTTAGCTTACATAAACAATTACAATCATTATGTAAGTTATTTTAAAAACACTTATCAACATGGAGGAATTTCGTTAGAAGAAATGATTATTCCTTTTGTTGTTTTAAATCCTAAATAATGGAAATTTTATTTAAATTAACTGATATTCAAAATATTGCCAATAAAATTATTAATCAATCAAAATTTAAAGTAATTTTATTCGATGGACAAATGGGTGCAGGAAAAACCACATTAATCAAAGCCATTTCAAGAGAATTAGGCGTTGTTGATGTTGCAAATAGTCCAACTTTTTCAATTGTAAACGAATACAAAACTTCGACAAATCAAACGATTTTTCATTTTGATTTATATCGATTAGAACAAGAAGAAGAAGCATATGACATGGGTATTGATGAATATTTTGAATCTGGAAATTGGTGTTTTATTGAATGGCCTGAAAAAACGCCTAATTTAATTCCAGATGACCATCATGTCATTCAATTTGAATGGATTGATGAAAACACGCGAAAAATTATTTTTAAATAGTAAAAATCATGGGAATTAAAACACCTTTTTCAAAAAGCGAATTAATACCGCAAGAAGAAACTTTAGAAATACGAAAACATCGTAGTCAATTGTTTATTGGAATTCCCAAAGAAAATTTCAAATTTGAAAAACGCGTTTGCTTAACTCCAGAAGCGGTAAAAATGTTTATCAACGCTGGTCATCGAATTTTAATAGAATCGAATGCTGGAATCGAAGCAAATTATGCAGATAAAGAATATAGTGAAGCTGGTGCAGAAATCACAAAAGATACCAAAAAGATTTTTGAATGTCCGATTATTTTAAAAGTTGAACCTCCAACTTTAGAAGAAATTGGTTATATGAAGCCTAAATCTTATTTGATTTCTGCAGTTCAAATCAAAATGCAAAATAAAAATTATTTTGAAGCATTAACCAAAAAGAAAATTACAGCTTTGGGATTTGAATCGATTCAAGATCAAGATGCAACACATCCGTTTTTGAGCGCTTTGGGACAAATTGCTGGTGTTGCTTCCATTCATATTGCTTCTGAATTGATGACCAAATGCACCAACGGAAAAGGACTTTTGTTCGGAAATATTACAGGAATTCCGAATACTGAAGTTGTTATAATCGGAGCTGGAAATGTGGCTGAAAATGCTGCACGAACTGCCTTAGGTTTAGGAGCGAATGTAAAAGTTTTTGATAATTCCATTCACCGTTTAAAACGTTTGCAAGAAAACTTACCACATCGAATTTTTACTTCAACGATTCAAGAAACTGTTCTTCTTAAAGCTTTAATGCGATGCGATGTTGCGATTGGTGCCATTCGTGGTAGAAATCGTTCGCCAATTATCGTATCCGAAATCATGGTTCAACGTATGAAACCAGGAGCAATTATCGTTGATGTTTGTATTGATAACGGTGGTTGTTTTGAAACTTCTGAACTAACAACACACGAAAAACCAACGATTATTAAGTCAAATGTGATTCATTATTGTGTTCCAAATATAACATCGAGATATTCAAAAACAGCAACTTTAGCAATCAGTAATATCATTTCGCCTTTCTTATTAGATTTGGCAGAAAATGGAGGTTTAGAGAACGTTTTATTATATGATAAAAATATTCGTGCAGGAGTTTATATGTATCAAGGAATTTTGGTAAATCAATCGATTGGAGAATGGTTTTCGCTAGATTACAAAGACATTAATTTAATAGTATTTTAAGTTTTTCTAATAGTTTTATTCTTATTTTTGCTCAAAATTATTTAGAATGAAATTTCAACAAAGATTAGCATATTACTTATTAGGATTAATGATTGGTGCTTTTGCAGTATATTTCTTTATGCATCAAAAAGATACCACCTTTTGCTATTTACCAAACTGTCGCGTTTTAAAAGATTTAAGAAACAAACCTTTAACTTTTTCAAAAGATACTCAAACGTTATTAGATGAAAAAACAATAACTTTAGATGAAGTAAAAAATTGTTTAACACACGGTGATATTGATTTTTCTAAAAGTAACAAAGTAGTCGAAGGTGGAAAACTTTATGTAATTGAAGGTAAAGACAAAGATATGAAAGACATAACTATCGAAATGGTTAATTATGACAATCGTGTTTTATTCAAAAGTTTTATCCCAAAATAATACTTCAATAGCAATTGCTTTTTTGTTGCAAATGATTAAAGTTCTAAAATCATGGAACAATTTTAACTGAAAGAAAAAAATATTCTTAAATAAAAAAACTACCTTAAAGTATGAGCTATAAGGTAGTTTTTTTTATTGAAATTTATCTTTTATTTTAAATCAAATCGATCAGCATCCATAACTTTATTCCAAGCAAGAACAAAATCGTTTAAGAATTTATCTTTTGCATCTGCAGAAGCATAAACTTCAGCAATTGCTCTTAATTCAGAATTCGAACCGAAAACTAAATCATTACGAGTTCCTGTCCATTTAGCTTGTCCTGATTTTCTATCTGATCCTAAATACAATTCTTTGGTATCGTCCATAGCTTTCCATTGTGTAGCCATATCCAATAAATTAACAAAGAAATCGTTAGTTAATTGACCTGGTTTATCTGTAAAAATTCCATTATTTGAACCGTTGAAATTAATATTGATGGCTCTAAAACCTCCAATTAAAACAGTCATTTCAGGAGCTGTTAACGTCAATAATTGAGCTTTATCAATTAATAAAGATTCCGTTGAAACATGAGGATTAGGGTATTTTCTGTAATTTCTAAATCCATCTGCAACTGGTTCTAACCATTTAATAGAATCGATGTCTGTTTGCTCTTGAGATGCATCTGAACGACCTTGAGTAAAAGGAACAGAAATTTTAGATCCAGCATTGCTAGCTGCTTTTTCGATTCCTGCAGCACCTCCTAAAATAATTAAATCAGCAATAGAAACATTCTTACCAGAAACTTTCATCTCAGCTTGAATTTTTTCGTAAACAGCTAAAACTTTGGCTAACTGAACTGGATTATTCACTTCCCAATTTTTCATTGGTTCTAATCGAATACGAGATCCGTTTGCTCCACCTCTTTTATCTGATCCACGGAAAGTAGACGCAGAAGCCCAAGCTGTTCCAACTAATTCAGAAACAGATAAACCTGAATTTAAAATTGTTTGTTTTAATGAATTGATTTCTGATTCACTTAATACAGTATTTTCTTGTTTAGGAATTGGATCTTGCCAAACAAATTCTTGTGTTGGAATATCTTTACCTAAATAACGAGATGTTGGCCCCATATCTCTGTGAGTTAACTTAAACCATGCTTTTGCAAAAGCATCAGCAAACTCATCTGGATTATTTAAAAATCTACGTCCAATTTTTTCGTATTCTGGATCTAAACGCAAAGCAATATCAGATGTTAACATGGTTGGTTTATGCTTTTTAGTAGCATCATGTGCATCTGGAATAATATTCCCTGTGTCTTTAGCAACCCATTGATGAGCACCTGCTGGAGATTTAGATAATTCCCACTCAAATCCAAATAAATAAGTCAAGAATAAATTAGACCATTCGGTTGGTTTACTTGTCCATGTAACTTCTAAACCAGAAGTTATCGTATCACCACCTTTTCCTGTTCCATATGAATTAGCCCAACCTAAACCTTGCATTTCCAAACCTGCATCTTCAGGGTCAGCACCTACATGATCTGCCGAAGCAGCTCCGTGTGTTTTTCCGAATGTATGCCCACCTGCAATTAAAGCAACTGTTTCTTCATCGTTCATTGCCATACGAGCAAAAGTATCGCGAATATCTCTTGCAGAAGCAATTGGGTCAGGATTTCCGTCTGGTCCTTCTGGATTCACGTAAATCAATCCCATTTGTACAGCTGCTAAAGGATTCTCTAAATCTCTATCACCTGAATATCTATCATTAGCACCACCACTTGGCTCTAACCATGTTTTTTCAGATCCCCAATATACATCTTGATTTGGTTCCCAAACATCAGCACGACCACCAGCGAATCCTAAAGTTTTGAATCCCATTGATTCTAAAGCTACATTTCCTGTTAAAATCATTAAATCTGCCCAAGAAATCTTTTTACCATATTTTTGTTTAATCGGCCATAATAAACGACGAGCTTTATCTAACGAAACATTATCAGGCCAAGAATTTAATGGTGCAAAACGTTGTTGCCCTTCTCCTGCTCCACCACGTCCGTCTTGAACACGATAAGTTCCTGCACTATGCCATGCCATACGAATAAATAAAGGTCCGTAATGACCAAAATCTGCTGGCCACCAATCTTGAGAATCTGTCATTAAAGCTTTTAAATCAGCTTTTAATGCTTCTAAATCAAGTTTTTTAAATTCTTCAGCATAATCAAAATCCTCACCCATTGGGTTTGTTTTGGTATCATGTTGTTTTAATATATTTAATTTCAATTGATTTGGCCACCAATCATTATTTTGAGTTCCACCACCACCAACTGTGTTTCCTTTCATAGTTCCATTGTGAAATGGACATTTACTGATATCGTTTTCCATACTTCTATAATTGAATTAATTATTTTTTGTTTTTTTATATTTATAAAGTTAGTTATTTTTTAGCAAAATACTTTAGATAAATTATGTTAATTATCTATTAAGATATAAACAAAAACTATTAAAGCATGAAAATTTTATCGTTATACAAATAAATATCAGTTAAATAACATATAAAATGTAAATTAGTAAAAATATGAATCATGAACAAAATCTTTATTTTTATCATCTTATTAATTACAGTAAAAAGTATGTCTCAAAATTTAAATGAAATTCGTTATTTCGATAATCAAACCGAATTAAACGGATTAATTACATCAAACACAGAAAAAAATAAGCCTGCAGTACTTATTCTACCAGCTTGGATGGGAATTGATAACGAAGCAAAAAAGGCTGCTTTAGATTTAGCAAATCGTGGTTATTTAGCAATGATAGCTGATATTTATGGAAAAGGAAATATCCCTACAAATATCGATGAAGCTCGAAAAATAACAACCTTTTATAAATCGGATTATAAAGCATATCAAAACCGAATTCAAATTGCTTTGGAAACGTTGATTGCTGACGGAGCGAATCCAGATAAAATTGTTATTATTGGGTATTGTTTTGGTGGAACTGGAGCTCTTGAAGCTGCGCGTGGAAATTTAAATGTAAAAGGAGTTGTTTCTATTCACGGAAATTTAACTGATGGTTTAAACCGAAATAACACAATAAAACCACAAATTCTGATTGAAAATGGAGCTGATGACGAAATGGTAACTCAAGAAGATATTTTAAATTTCATGAAAGAAATGAAACAAACCGAAGCAGTTTGGCAATTTAATAATTACGGAAATTGTAAGCATACTTTTACAAATCCGGATTCGAAAGATTATAACGAAAAAATGAGTAAAAAATCTTGGTTAGATACAGTAGAATTTATAGATAATTTAATAAAATAGTAGACCTATAAGCCGGGTTCTGTAAAAGCACTTCACAAATTTGAGGTGCTTTTCCTTATCATTTATCTAGACTTTCAATTACTCAAAAGTTCCATCTGCCTACCCTCCAACATCAAGCGAGTAGCCCTCAAACGTTGGTTTACATGGCATTTCACCGCAAAGAGTTTACCTGGTTTCACTACAGCATTACCTGTACATACTTTCTGTTGCACTTGTCCTCACCTCACGATGGGCGGGCGTTACCCGCTAAGCTTACTCTATGGTGCCCAGACTTTCCTCTGATTTAAAACCAGCGATAAGGCGGTCTACTATTGAGGTGCAAAAGTAGTCATTTTAAAAGAAAACACTATTAAATATTAGTTATTTAACATCATAAACATTATTATTTGTGTAAATTTGTTGTTCATATTTATACTTATGAGTTTTAATAAAATAACAGAATCGGCATCGAATTATCAATCATTAGAAAAAATGTCTGTAATTGAGCTGCTTACAAATATAAATAATGAAGACCAAACGGTTCCGATTGCGGTTGAAAAAGCTTTACCTCAGATTGAAAAAGCTGTAGTAAAAATTGTTTCGCAATTAAAAAATGGCGGTCGATTGTTTTATATTGGAGCAGGAACTTCTGGAAGATTAGGTATTTTAGATGCTTCGGAATGTCCACCTACTTATGGAGTTCCGTTTGATTTGGTTAACGGATTAATTGCAGGTGGTGATGTTGCTATTAGAAAAGCAGTTGAAAATGCCGAAGATAATACCCAACAAGCTGCGATTGATTTACAAGCTTTTAAAATAAACTCGAATGATTTTGTTGTCGGAATTGCTGCTTCAGGAACAACACCTTACGTTTTAGGTGGTATGCTTTTTTGTAAAGAAAACAATATTCCAACCGCTTGTATCACCTGTAATCCGGGAAGTCCGTTAGCTTTAGCAGTTGATTATCCGATAGAAGTCGTTGTAGGTCCAGAGTTTGTTACAGGCAGTTCAAGAATGAAAGCCGGAACAGCTCAAAAATTGATTTTAAATATGATTTCTACGACTACGATGATTCAACTTGGGAAAGTAAAAGGAAACAAAATGGTACACATGAAACTTTCTAACGATAAATTGGTTCATAGAGCACAAATGATGTTGGTAGATGAATTGCAAATCGATTTAATCGAAGCTAAAAAATTATTAGAAACATACGGAAACGTAAATAACGTTCTCATAAATTATAAAAAATAATGGCAGCACCAGAATTTGACAAAGAAACCGTATTTAAAGGAATTAGAAAAGTTTCAATGGCAATTCCTTTAATGTTTTTGGGACCTGTAATTATAAACTCGTCGTTTAAAAATCAAAACCATCCATTTTATTATGTTGTTTTAATAGTTGGAATTTTGATTTGTTTATTTTCGATGTTTTTATTTTTTAAAGGAATAACAACAATGGTAAAAGGATTTTTTAATGATAATTTAAAAAAATAAAATGAAGAAATTACTTTTTGGAATTGGATTAATCAGTTTAACATCATGCTACAATCAAGAAAGAAATTGTTCTGATTTTAAAACAGGAACTTTTGTATTTGAACAAGAAATTGATGGAGTAAAACACAGTTCGACTTTTGTGAGAAATGATTCGATAGAAATTGAAACTTATAATGGTAAAACAGACACTGCTTCGATACGATGGATAAATGATTGCGAATATGTTTTGGAAAAATTACATCCAAAAAATATGCAAGAAAAAAAGGCAGTCCATATGAAAATATTAAGCACCAACGGCGATGAATACATTTTTGAATATGGAATTGTAGGAGCTAAAACTAAAGAAAAAGGAACAATTAAAAAAACTTCAAGTTAATCAATGGATTTTTCAATTTTTTTACAAGCTGATGCGTTAATTGCACTATTTACATTAACTATGTTAGAAATAGTTTTAGGAATAGACAACATTGTATTTATATCGATTCTTTCAGGAAAACTTCCAAAAGAACAACAAAAAAAAGCACAACAATTAGGTCTTTTCTTAGCCATGTTTACGCGAGTTTTACTTTTATTTTCATTAAGTTGGGTAATGAGTTTAACCACACCTATTTTTAACTTAGGAAGTTTAGTTGGTATTACAGACCCAGAATGGTTAGAAAAATTGGCAATTTCCGGACGAGATTTAATTTTATTAATTGGAGGTTTGTTTTTAATTTACAAATCAACAGTTGAAATTCATCATAAAATTGAAGGTGTTGCAGAAGAAGAAGGAAAAGTTAAAGTACATTCATTTGCAGGAACCATTGCTCAGATTTTGGTTTTAGACATTGTTTTCTCTTTAGATTCTGTAATAACTGCGGTTGGAATGGCTGAACACATTGAAGTAATGATTGCAGCAGTAATAATTGCAGTTGCTGTAATGATGTTATCCGCAAGTTCGGTTTCTAAATTTGTAAATGAACATCCTACAGTAAAAATGTTAGCATTATCTTTCTTGTTATTGATTGGAGTTTCGTTACTAGCAGAAGGATTTGACCAACACATCTCAAAAGGATACATTTATTTTGCGATGGGATTCTCAGTTTTAGTCGAATTCTTAAATCTTAAGATGAAAAAGAAAAACGAAAATCCGGCGAGTATCCGAAATATAGTCGGAAACGAAAAGGAACAAAATAAAAATATTTAATACAAAAACGGTTTTGAAATTTCAGAACCGTTTTTTTTTTTACAATTCATCTAAAGGACTTTTTATCTTACTAAAAATGGTATTGGTAACCTTTGCATAAACATTCGTAGTTTTAACGCTATTATGACCTAAAAGTTTTTGAATAATGGACATGTCCGTTCCGTATTCTAATAAATGTGTGGCATAACTATGTCGTAAACCATGAACTCCGACAGTTTTTTTGATGTTAGCTTTTTCTTTAGCTGATGTAAAAATCAATTGTATAGAACGAGTAGAAATTGCATTTTTAGGTTTCGTTTCAAACAAATATAACTGAGGTTTAAATTGTTTATAATACAAACGAAGGTCATCTAAAATAGTACGAGGTAAAGGTACATATCTATCTTTTTTCCCTTTTGCATTTTGAACATGAACCAACATTCTATTCGAATCAATATTTAAAATTTTCAAAGCTGCAATTTCACTAACCCGAAGTCCTAAACCATAACCCATTTTTAAAATCATTAGATGTTTTAAATTTGTAGTCACTTCAAATAAGCGTCGAATTTCGTTAGTTGACAATACTTTAGGTAAAGAACTTGTTTTTTTAGGACGCGGAATATCAAAGAAAAAAGATTCTTGCATCAACACTTTTTCGTAATAAAATTTTAAAGCATTCAAACGAGAATGAATTTGATTTTCGGATAATTTAAGTTCCGTAATACAAAATAAAAGATAGCTACGAAGTTGTTCAGAATTGGAATTTAAAACGGGAAAATCTTTTAATGCATAAAGCCACTGAGCAAATTCAATGGTGTAGGTTTTAATTGTACTTTCGCTGTAAGCTTTTAGTCGAAGTTGTTCGATGTAACGTTTTAATTCGAGGTGATTAATTGGAGCGATTTTAGCGTAGAGAGACTTTCCGTCGTATTTTTTTTGTTCGATTTGAAGAAAATTTCTGTTTGCAAAAGAATCAATAACATACCAACATTTATAAGTATTAGACCAACGAGCTGTTGAAATATTAGTTTTTAGAAAATTTTTAAATAATTGATTATTTGGCATGCGAACCCAAAGAACATTTTTATTTCGATGTTCGCCCACATAAACTTTAATATTTAAGAAAAACTCATTCATTGTAAAATAACTTCGCTTATATTTCTTCAACAATACAAAATACGCAACGCGCAAAAACCACTTATCTACCTAATATTATGCAAGTTAATAAATAATTTTGATATTTAAATATTAATTGTATCTTGCGTATATATAAATGTTGTACGCAATTTTAGGACGTACTTTCCGAATAAAAGTTTGGTAATTTTAATAAGAAGGAGTTGTTTTAAAGGCAAAAAATAAGGATTATTTTGCCTGCTAAGCTTTGCAAAAGATTTTGCTGAAAACTCGTTTTCAAAGCGAAACGCTAAAAAGCTTAGACAATTTAATGAAAAAAAATGACAAAGTCAAGTAATTGACTGTTTTTCATTAATTTAAAACAACAAGATTCTTATATTTACCAAACATAAGTTTAAATGACGTTCGCAAATCGGGGATTTAGCGCAATAATTTAAACTTATTTTATATGGAAAGGAGTCCAAAACTGTTCAAGTAAAAACTTCGTACAACATCGTATTGGCAAAATTGCGAGCATAACTAAACGCAACTGTTATCTATATTTTCTCGCAACTTCGCCAATACGTCCAACGTTACAGGCAAGCGTGGAAAAATGCACTAAAATCACAAAAACGCTTTTCACAGTAATTTAAATAAATCTAACAGTTTTATGTTTTTAAAAAATTAGACTGATGCAGTATAATGTCCCCAAACACATTAAAGGTCTCACAACTGAGGAATTAAAAACCTCTCGAAAAAAATTTGGTTTCAATCAAATAGACGCTATTAAAAAAAATGCGTGGTATAGGATGTTGCTCGATATTTTGAAAGAACCAATGCTGCTTTTGCTTATTGCGGTAACAGTTATTTATATAATAGTTGGCAATTATTCCGAAGCTATTTTTATGTTGGGCGCTATTATTGTCGTTTCTGGCATTTCATTCTATCAAGACAATCGCAGTAAAAAAGCACTGGAAGCTTTGAAAAAATTGAACGAACCGTTAAGTTCTGTTATCAGAGATTCAATCGTGATGCAAATTCCCACAAACGAAATTGCCGTTGGCGATTTATGCATTGTCGAAGAAGGAAAAATGATTAGTGCTGATGGCGAAATTGTGCACAGCAATGATTTTTCAGTTAATGAAGCCTCACTAACAGGTGAAAGTTTTTCAGTATTTAAAAGTCAAGAAACCGAAGATAGAAAAATATATAGCGGAACGCTGGTAGTATCTGGTTTGGCCATCTTTAATGTAGAGAAAATTGGAGCAGAAACCAAACTAGGGAAAATCAGTCAATCCATTCAAGATATCAAAGAAGTTCATTCGCCACTGCAAATTCAGATTACCAAATTTGTAAAGGGAATGGCGATTATTGGTGTTATCGTGTTTCTGATGGTTTGGGGATTTAGTTACTGGAAATCAGGAGATATCATACAAAGTTTACTCGCTGGATTAACCTTGGCCATGTCTGTGCTTCCAGAAGAAATCCCTGTAGCCTTTACTACTTTTATGGCTTTAGGTGCCTGGAAATTAATGAGTGAAGGTGTGATAATTAAACGTAGTAGTGTGGTCGAAACATTGGGCAGTACTACAGTGATCTGTACGGACAAAACGGGAACTATTACTGAAAGCTCCATGCGACTGAAACTTTTATTTGATTACAAATCAAACAAGGTTTTTGAGGATACGCAATTCAATACACCTGAGCTTTCAGAGCTTATTCGTTTCGCTATGTGGAGTAGTGAACCCATTCCGTTTGATCCCATGGAAAAAACACTGCATCAAATTTATGAGCAAACACAATCCAATGATGAGCGGAAGAATTTTCAAATGATACACGAATATCCATTAGAAGGGAAACCTCCAATGATGACGCATCTTTTTGAAAATAGTTTAGGTGAAAGAATTATTGCAGCCAAAGGTGCGCCCGAAGCCATTCTTGCCGTTTCTAATCTTACGGAAAGCGAGAAGGACAATTTACGACAACATATCATCAATTTCGGAGCGCAAGGGTACCGAGTACTGGGCGTGGCTAAATCTAATTTTGAAGGCAATCACTTTCCTGAAAAACAACAAGATTTTTCTTTTGACTTTTTAGGATTTACCGTTTTCTACGATCCTCCGAAAGCGAACATTCAAGAAGTATTTAAAAAGATATATGCTGCAGGCATCAAGGTAAAAGTCATCACAGGAGACAATGCAGATACGACAAAGGCTATTGCGCATCAAGCAGGCATTATAAACGAAACACCAGCGGTAAACGGA
The DNA here is from genome assembly GCF_013389595.1 of Flavobacterium sp. I3-2. Lineage (NCBI taxonomy): Bacteria > Pseudomonadati > Bacteroidota > Flavobacteriia > Flavobacteriales > Flavobacteriaceae > Flavobacterium > Flavobacterium sp. I3-2. The sequence continues at coordinate 2,401,605 of NZ_CP058306.1, read as the reverse complement.
ACGGAAATCGTTCATCACACAGAAACAGAATTGATGGAACTTTCTAAAAGCACCACACTGTTTACGCGTATGTTCCCCGAGGCAAAATTGGCAATTGTAAACGCTCTTAAAAAGAACGATGAAGTGGTGGCCATGCTGGGAGATGGCGTGAATGATGCACCTGCTTTGAAAGCAGCTCATATTGGTGTAGCGATGGGAAATAAAGGAACAGAAATCGCAAAAGCAGCGGCAGCATTGGTTATTGCAAATGATGATTTAGACAAATTGATCACTGGAATAGCGGCTGGAAGAAGAATTTATTCCAATCTCAAAAAAGCCATTCAATATATTATATCCATTCATATTCCGATTATTCTAACGGTTTCTTTACCCTTGTTTTTGGGTTGGATATATCCGCATATTTTCACACCGGTACATGTTATTTTCTTGGAGCTAATAATGGGGCCAACCTGTTCTATTGTCTATGAAAATGAGCCGATGGAAAAAAATACAATGCTAGAGAAACCACGTAAAATGACCGAGACATTCTTGAGCTGGAAAGAATTAAGCATTAGTATTATTCAGGGATTGGCCATTACCGCAGGCGTTCTAACTGCATATCAGTATGCTGTACAAAACGGTAGTAATGAAGCAACTACACGTTCAATAGTTTTCACAACTTTAGTATTTGCAAATGTGTTTTTGAGTATGGTTAATCGCTCATTCATTTACAGTGTATTTGATAGTTTTAAAAATAAAAATACATTGTTCCCATTAATACTTGGAGCATCTTTGGTTTTACTTATTGCAATACTCTATATTCCGCCATTCGCTTCTTTCTTTCAATTGAGTAGTATAAATTTCCAGCAATTCTTAATCTCAATTTTAATTGCTGCCGTGTCGGTGTTGTGGGTCGAAGTGTATAAATGGGTTAAAAGGTTGAAAATAAATAGCTAAAATTACACAGTTAACGAAAACGCCAGCCTGTAACATGGTATTGCCAAAAGCGGGGCTGAAGTTCTTCGATTGAGCATTTGTGCAAAGTTCAACATTCGTTCTTCGATTAAACTTTAGTACTAAAAATCCCCGCCTTCGGCAATACCCGAAACGTTACCTGCAATGCCTCCAAAGCTCCGGTAAATAAATTCTAATCGGAAATTATGATTGAAATTGATATAAATTTTGACTTCAGAAAAGATAGTCTTTGTGGAGATCCTGATACTGACAGTCCAAAACTTTATGAAAATCACAAATTTTTATGGTCGAAGAATTTACCCAATGAAAGTGAGTTTCAATTTGAGATGCTTACAATTGGCGGTAAATATGGAAGAATTCTTCTAAAAAGTAATTTATACGATAATTTATCAAGCGATAGAATGTGTCCTCATTTTGTCGGAAAATATAAAGGAAAATTCGATGGTTGGTTAACCGAAGAGGAGAATGAAAACTTCAAACATATTGTGAGAACTATCGGTGGACATATTGTTTTTCCTGCTCATAAAAAGAATGGATTCACAATAAATCAAGCAAGAGGTGTTAATAGGAAAATATGCGATAGATTTGATTTAACACTTGAATGTATTAGATTATTTTATCTGAATGAACAAAGCCCACTTTTCGATGCAA